>VGQR01000400.1 GCA_016882345.1 Cyanobacteria bacterium K_DeepCast_35m_m2_023 | reverse complement strand
GGTACCATCGGGCACCCACCCAGGTGTCGTGACGGCTGTTTCTTCTGCATCCGCTGCGGAACAGGACCTGCAGTTGCAGCGCCGCTTGCAGCAGGACAGCATCCTGCTGGCTGGCAAGACCATCTACCTCAACCCGTTTCTCTATTGGCGCCGCTTTGACGCCAACACCGATCGCTGGCTGCGGGAACCCGGCCAGCTCGACGAGGAGCAGATCCAGGCCAACCGCACCCGCTTCTACCCCGAACTCGATTGGGACCTGCTCGACGGCTCGGAGCGGGCGATCAAGGATGGCGCCATCGAGATGTTCCTCAAGAGTCTCGAGCTGATCAGCACCTTCAATCCCGACCTCACCGCGGGCCAGCTGCTCGAGGTTGAGCGCAAGATGGCTGTGACCAAGAAGCGGGCTTTTGAGCGCTGGGTTGAGCGCTCCCTGCAACGCCGCGAGCAGGCCGAAGCCAAGGCCCGGCGTCGCTTCGATCGCGAGCGCCTGCTGCGCGCCTGGCTCGAATGGGCCTGCCTCGATGTGACCCGCCAGGCACTGCTGCCCTTGGCAGCGTTGCTGGTGTTGGCTGTGGCCGGCGGTTGGTGGTGGGGAAGCCAGCAGAGCTGCCGCCAGGTGATCGTGACGCCCGGCCTGAGCGCGCCGCAACGTTGACACCCCCAGAGGCGTCAGACTGAAGCTCTCGCCTTGTGGGCTCGCTGATGGCCGCAGATCCCCTCGACACCTTGCGCCTCAAGCTGATGCAGGACGTGCTTCCCGTCGGCGTCGCTGTGGTCGAGCGTGCCCGCAAGGGCGGCATCAAGGATGTGGTGTCCGCGTTTTCGCAGCCCGGCCCCGGCCAAGACCCTCTGACCCAGTTGCGCGACGAGGGTGAGCCGCTGGCGCGGCAGCTGCGCGATGGTCTCGATCGGCTCAGCCCTGGCCTGGGCAATCCGGTGATGCGGGTGGATGTGCGGGTCGAATCCGACCCCAGTGGTGCGGCGCCCTCACCAGCAGACGATGCCGAGCTGGTCGCTCGCCTGCAGGCCATTGAGCACAGGCTGGTGGTGCTGGAGCAGCAACTCGGTTCCCGCTAAGTGTTCAGTTTTTCGTCCCAGCACCGTCGCGCCGGCCAGTCGCGCCAGCCGTTGGTGCTGATGCTGGTGGTCTCGGTGTGTGCCGGGGCCATGGTGCTGCGGTTGGCCGTGCTGCAGCTGGTGCAGGGGCCCCATTACAGGTCCCTGTCCGACGAGAACCGCATCCGCCTGATGGCGCGCAACCCCATCCGCGGGCGGTTGCTCGATCGCCATGGCCAGGTCCTGGCCACCAACCGCCTCACGTACAGCCTCTACATCCAACCGCGGGATGTTGGCGATCAGGCCTGGCCTGCCTTGCGAGATCGGCTGGCGGCGCTGCTGGGCATCCCCGCTGGCGATCTGGATCGCCGTCGCCGCGAGGGCGCCAATCCCGAGGGCTTCCGAATTGCCCTGGCGTCCCAGCTCAAACCTCAGCAGGTGTTGCGGTTTCGCGAGCAGGCCGAGGCCCTGCGCGGGGCCGAGGTCGACAGCGATGTGCTGCGCAGCTACCCCCATCGCAGCCTGGCGGCCCATGTGCTCGGGTACACCAGTGGCATCACCGACCACGAGTACGCCGAGCTGCAACCCAAGGGGTACCGCATTCGCGATCGGATCGGTCGTAGCGGCATTGAACAGGTGTATGAGTCCAGGTTGCGCGGCGAGTGGGGTGGCCAGCAGGTCGAAGTCAACGCCGCGGGCCAGGTGCAGCGCATCCTCGGCGACAAGCCCGCCAAGGCCGGCAAGGACCTCAGGCTCACCCTCGACCTGGCGCTGCAGCAGGCGGCCGACAAGGCCCTCAGCGGGGTGCGCAAAGGGGCGATTGTGGCGATGGATCCCCAGACCGGGGCGATCCGTGCTGTGGCCAGCCGTCCCACCTTCGATCCCAACCTGTTTTCCGACGGTCCCACCACCCAGCAGTGGGCCCAGCTCAACCGGCCCGATGCGCCGCTGCTGAACCGGGCCTTCCGCGGGTTTCCTCCGGCCAGCACCTTCAAAATCGTCACCACGATCGCCGCGCTTGAGTCCGGTCTTTATCAGCCCTCATCGAAGGTGCTGACCACCAATTCGTTCTGCTACGCGGGCCTCTGTTACGGCGATCATGGCGCTCACGGCATGGTCGGTTTCCCGTTCGCCCTGGCTGTCAGCAGCAACACCTTCTACTACCGGGTTGGCTTGCGGCTTGGTCCTGAGCATTTGTTTCGTGCGGCGCGGCGCCTGGGCTACGGCCAGACCACCGGCGTCGAGCTCACAGCCGAAGACAGTGCCGGTCTGCTGGGCGATCGCGCCTGGAAAAAGGCGGTGCTGGGTGAACCCTGGACCCCGGTCGACACGATCACCTCGGCGATCGGCCAGGGCGCGCTGCAGGTCACGCCGCTGCAGATGGCCCGGCTCTACGCCGCGGTGGCCAATGGTGGCTGGCTGGTCACGCCCCATCTGGTGGAGTGTCCGACCAAGCGCACCTGGATCGGCCTCAAACCGGCCACCCTGGCGGTGCTGCGCCAGGGCTTGCGCATGGTGGTGACCGACGGCACCGCGCGCATGCTCAACGATCCCCAGCTGCCGCCGGTGGCGGGCAAAACCGGCACAGCGGAGGACCCTCCCCGGCCAGACCATGCCTGGTTCGGTGGCTTTGCCCCGGCAGAACGCCCCACGTTGGTCATCGTGGCG
>VGQR01000399.1 GCA_016882345.1 Cyanobacteria bacterium K_DeepCast_35m_m2_023 | reverse complement strand
GGCGGCTGAGCACAAACACGGTCATTGCGGTGAGCGCCAGAGCAATCAGCGCCATGGCGGTAATGGCGGCGGTGTAGTCGCTTTGCATGGCGATCAACCCAAGCCGATTTGCTGGAGGATCCCCTGTCCGGTGAGCAGCTCGGTGGCCAAGCCGATGACAAAACCGAGCATGGCCAGACGGCCATTCCAGGTTTCGGCAAAGGTGACAAAACCAAAGCGGGGCGCGGAGTCAGTCATAAATATTTCATATTGTTACGACGATCGTAACAGCTTGTAACGGCTTTGTCCATGCCGGGTCTCGGTGCAGGTTGCTGCGCCCTCACTGCGCCGTGCTGCTGCTCACCGTGGCCATCACCGCAGCCAGCTGTTGCCGCAGCTCCTCTCGACCGATCACGCCTTTGTCAAACAGCTCGATCCATTCCGAAACCTGAGGGAGCGGTTGGACCGGTGGGGTCAGGGGGCTGACGCTGACCTGCAACCCAGCCGTTTCAGGCAGGGGCTCACCGGTGATCGCGCACCAGTGCTGCAGCAGGGAGGAGAACATCGAGGCTTTCTGGATCGCCTGGCTCTGCAGCAGCGCATAAGCCTGCGACGCCGCCAGAGAGATTTCCATCGCGGTGCGCGGTGCACCCTGGGCGCCGGATGGGATCAGGGCATCACGCCGCATGCCCTGATCCAGCGATTCCAGCCAGGCGCGGTGCTCGGCCAGGGAGCGTGCCTGAATCTCCACAAATTGGAAGCTGCCCCCCTCGGGCAGGTCGATCACGCTGTTGGGACCCAGCACCACCGGCTCGCTGGTGCCGCCGCCCATCGGACCGATCACTCCAGTCCGCACACCCACCGGCAGGGCCGTTCGATACAGCAACTCCTGGTAATCGCTCTGGCAGCGGAAGTGGTTCAGGTACTGATGCGCCAGGCCCAGGTGCGGTAGGTCACCCTCGCCAAAGGCAGCGCCATCACTGGCGTACCAGATCAACGGCAGCTGGCTGATGCCGCGGTAATGCTGCAACGACATTCGGCGCAACTGCCAGCCGGATGGGGCCTGGGGGTCGGCCACCAGCTCGCTGGTTTCCAGTGCCATGCCATCGCCATCGAGGCCAACAGACCCATAGAGCCACGGATGCTCGGGCCGCTCCAACTCCTGGGCGGTGCTCTGCTGTCGCTTGGGATTCGGCAGCCGGTAGCGCACCGCATTGGGCAGCGACTGCGGGCTGCTCTGGTGCCAGTCCAGAACATCACGGCGCTCCAGCAGCACCAGCCGCGGCAGCGAGAGGCGATCGCCGTTGCGCAGCGCCTGCTGGCGGTCACCCTCGCTGGGCCAGAGATGCTCAGGCGGCAGCACGCCGATCAGCGTTGCTCCATCGCGGAGCACCAGCACGTCAGCGCGCTCAAGGAACACGCCCAGGTCGGTGCCGCGTCCATCCACATCACTGAGCACCGTCTGCAGCGAGGCCGGCAGCTCACGCCAGTGGCTGGAGGCCAGCATCCCCGCGAAGGTGCGCAGAGCATCGCGGAAGAACCCCGAGGGCAGAGCCACCTCCAGCCGGCGGAGGTAGGCGGTTTCAGGTTCGCGTTCACCGCGGGGGAGGTAGTGCTCCTTGCGGCCTGCGAGCAGATCCCAGCAGTCCTTGATCAGGTCCAGGCGGTGGAGCAGGGCTTGCAGCTGGGGGTTGGTTCGAAATGGAAAGTCAGGTTCCACTTACCAAGACATCTGGCTTTGTGCTGTTGCCGCACAACGAGGCAGTACGGCTATCGACACCCAGATCGGTACAGCTGCGCACACCTCGTTTCGCTGCGTTCGCCTGAAGATGGTGGCTGCCAAAGAGACGTCGTCATACCGATGCGAGAAGCCCTGTTCACAGTCAGTTCCCGGCCCGATGGCTCATTGATTGCCGAGTGCACAGCGCTCAGGCTTGTCATCAGCGGCATGAACCGCGATGAGTTGCAAGAAGAAGCCCGCGATGCCCTGATCCGCTCCATCGGGCCAGCACATGTCAGCTACCGCGTGCGGCTTGATCAGGCAGCACCATGCGAGGGACACCCCTTGCAAAGCATCCAGCCGTTGAGGCGACTGCAACACCAATGATCCCAACGCGCTCCCTGTTGCTGCAACGCCTGCTGCACACTGCAGTCTCGGTTGGCTGGATTGCCGTGCTGATCGCCGCCTTACTCGAGTGCGGCCTATTGAGCGAGCACAACACCCACCTGCTTTGAACCCTGGCTGCGGCAACGGGAAGTCTTCACAAAGGCTTCCTGCGGAAATGGACCTGCGGCAGCGCACATTGAAAAGCCACTGATTTCTGATCCGGTTCGTGCCTCAGGTGTCCACCAGCGTTCGTTCAGCGGCGCAACACAATCCCCAGCATCAGCAGCGGCAGCTTCAGCGATGCACGGTCTGCAGCGGCAGCGGTCAGCTGCGCGTCGGTCCAGCTCAGTTCCGCACATGTCTGCACTGTGCCGGCAGCGGCGAACAGCTCAGCGCAGCTGTTCTCAGCAGTGCGGATCGTCATTCGCGATAAGTGGCATCGCCACCACTCTCACTGAGCAGGCCGAGGAGATCTCAACCCAGCGCGCAAGGCTTAGCCCCAGCAGCATAGGGATCTGATCGGCCGCCACACCCTCCCCCAGCAACTTCTGCCCCCGCACATGCAGCTCCCGCCAGCGGCATGGTACCAAGATCAGAAAGCCCTTATCCTGCAGGTAATGGATGATCTCGCCGTTCACGAAC
>VGQR01000398.1 GCA_016882345.1 Cyanobacteria bacterium K_DeepCast_35m_m2_023 | reverse complement strand
AGACAGAGAGGCCACCCCTTGCGGGTGGCTTTTTTGTTGGTTGCTTGCTGATCAAAGCGTTGCCTTGGTGAGCTGCAAGATGCGTGCAAAGGCCACCGCGTAGAGGCTAAGCGTCATCACGTTGAACAGCAGCACGATGATGCGCCCTTGTCGGCTCACGCCTGTGATCACCGGTTTTCCTTTGTTGATCAGCGTGTTGATGGTGGAGTGGAAGTAGTCGAAGCGGCTGAAGCCGTCCTCCTGGTTGACATCGCTGAGGCAAACGACGCCGCCTGACTGCTCTTTGCCGACCCAATCCAGTCGATAGAAGATCCAGCCCCACGTGATCACGTAGTAGGGAAGGAACACCACGATTTGGCCGAGCAGCACACTGGGTTGAACCAGGGATGGCTGAAATAACAAACCGTTGATGATCACAAACTCCATCAGCAATCGCAGCACAAACCACAGGCCTGGGCCATCGAAGCTCCAGCGTGGTAATCGTCGTGATTGTGCGACTCAAAGTCCCATTCCCAGCAGCCAGACAGCTCCGATCACCATCATCACCGGGTGGATTTGATCGCTGATTAGACGGGCAGATTCCGCTAGGAGGTTTTTGGAGATGAGCAGTGCATGGTCGTGGCCGACGGCGCGACGCAGCATCTCCGCGTTGAAGTTGGAGAAGGTATACAACAGGCCGAACACCTCCCATTCCTTCAACTGGCCGATGCGGGCTGCTTCGCTTGTTCCCATCCGGGATGCGGGCAGGTTTGATGTCTGCAGGATGGCATGGAACTGCTGGTTGTGATCAGCCAGCAAAAAGCCCGGCCTGTCGCCAGGTCGGGCAGGGGTATGGGGCCGAACTGCCGCTTTGCGGAGGGGTCAGACTCCGGCTGCTGCTAAAGCAGGGGCGGGTGTGCTGGCGTTCAGCTTGCGAATGACAACCTGCTTGTTGTCGTCGACATCGACGACAGCGCTGTCGCCTTCGCCGATCCGGCCGGAGAGGAACTCCTCAGCCAGGGAGTCTTCAAGCAGGCGCATCACCGCGCGACGCAGCGGGCGGGCGCCATAGCTCGGGTTGTAACCCTCTTCCACCAGGCGCTCCTTGAAGCCGTCGGTGACGGAGAGATGGATGCCCTTCTCCTCCATGCGGCCGAACACTTCCTTGAGCATGATTTCGGCAATTTCCTTCACCTCGTCGCGGCTGAGCTGACGGAAGACGATGATTTCATCGAGACGGTTCAGGAACTCGGGGCGGAAGTATTGCTTCAGCTCTTCGTTCACCAGGGAGCGAATGCGGTTGTAGTTGGTTTCTTCCGCATCGGCACCTGAGAATTCGAAGCCGAGACCGCCGCCACCTTTCTCAATCACCTTCGAACCGATGTTCGAGGTCATGATGATCAGGGTGTTCTTGAAGTCCACCGTGCGGCCCTTCGAATCGGTCAGGCGACCGTCTTCCAGGAGTTGGAGCAGCAGGTTGAACACATCGGGGTGGGCCTTCTCGATTTCATCGAACAGCACCACGGTGTAGGGACGGCGGCGCACTGCTTCGGTGAGTTGGCCACCTTCGTTGAAGCCCACGTAGCCAGGAGGGGAGCCGATCAGCTTGCTGACCGTGTGGCGCTCCATGAACTCCGACATGTCGAGACGGATCATCGCTTCTTCGCTGCCGAAGAAGTAGGCCGCCAACGATTTGGTGAGTTCGGTTTTACCCACACCCGTGGGGCCAGAGAAGATGAAGCTGGCGATCGGGCGATTGGGATTCTTGAGGCCCACCCGCGCGCGGCGGATGGCGCGGGACACCGCCTTCACCGCTTCATCCTGACCGATCAGGCGTTGGTGGAGGGTTTCCTCCATGTTGAGCAGCTTGGCTGACTCGCTTTCGGTGAGCTTCTGCACGGGCACACCCGTCCAGGAGGCCACGATCTGTGCAATGTCTTCCTCGGTGACCATGGGCGTGCGCTCATCGGCAACCGGCTCAGCCACTGCTGTTGCAGTGGCGGCTGCGGGCACCTCTTCACCTTCGGTCTTGGCCTCAGGTTCTTCCTTGCGGGTTTGAAGGATGGAGCGGATCTGATCCCGCAGTTCAACTTCCTTGTCGCGCAGTTCACCGGCTTTGGTGAAGTCCTGCTCGCGAACGGCGTCTTCTTTCTCTTTCTGAATGGCGCGCAGCTGCTTGTCGATCTCCTTGGCTGCAGGCGGCAGCTTGGAGTTCATCAGGCGCACGCGGCTGCCGGCTTCATCGATCAGGTCGATGGCTTTGTCAGGCAGGAAGCGATCCGAGATGTAGCGATCACCCAGGGTTGCGGCCGCGATCAGGGCCTCATCGGCAATGGTGAGCCTGTGATGCGCTTCGTAGCGCTCCTTCAGACCCCGCAGGATCTCGATGGTGTCGTCCACAGACGGCTCGCCCACCTGCACCGGCTGGAAGCGGCGCTCGAGGGCGGCGTCGCGTTCGATGTGTTTGCGGTATTCATCGAGGGTGGTGGCGCCGATGCATTGCAGCTCGCCGCGGGCCAGGGCCGGCTTGAGAATGTTGGCGGCGTCGATCGCACCTTCAGCGGCGCCGGCGCCGATCAGGGTGTGCACCTCGTCGATCACGAGGATCACGTTTCCGGCACCCCGGATCTCCTCCATGATCTTTTTGAGGCGTTCCTCAAATTCACCGCGGTATTTGGTGCCGGCCACCAACAGGCCGATGTCGAGGGTGAGAACGCGTTTGTCTTCCAGGATGTCGGGCACATCGCCC
>VGQR01000397.1 GCA_016882345.1 Cyanobacteria bacterium K_DeepCast_35m_m2_023 | reverse complement strand
CGCCTGCCGCTCCAAGGAGCGGGCGATCCTGTTTGCCTACGAGGAATCGCGCGCTCAGCTGCTGCGCAACGCCACCAGCTGGGGCATCGACTTTGAGCAGATGGAGCAGGACGGCCTGCTCAAGATCATCTGCGCCTACCCCGAATCAACCGGCCTTGAGGATCACCTGCAGATCATCAAGACCGAGATCAGCCAGTTCAAGCCCTCGCGCATGGCGATCGATTCACTCAGCGCCCTGGCCCGCGGGGTCAGCCACAACGCCTTCCGCCAGTTTGTGATCGGCGTGACCGGTTACGCCAAGCAGGAGGAGATCGCCGGCTTCTTCACGAACACCTCTGAGGAGTTCATGGGCAGCCACTCGATCACCGACTCGCACATCTCGACGATCACCGACACGATCCTGCTGCTGCAGTACGTCGAGATCCGCGGCGAAATGGCCCGGGCGCTGAATGTGTTCAAGATGCGCGGCTCGTGGCATGACAAGGGCATCCGCGAGTTCGTGATCACCAGCAACGGCCCCGAGATCAAGGACAGCTTCTCGAATTTCGAGCGCATCATCAGTGGCGTGCCGCACCGCATCACCACCGACGAGCGCAGCGAGCTGTCGCGGATCGTGCGTGGGGTGGCCGACGAAGGCTGACCCAAGGCTTTGCTCAGCCCATTGGACTGAGCTCTTCCGGCCTGTTGCTGGCACGGCGCTCGGCCATCAGCCGCAGCTCATCGGCATCAGCGCCCTCCAGCGGCAGGTCGAACCAGAAGGTGGTACCGACCCCGGGTTCGCTGGCCATGTGGATCTGGCTGCCGTGTTTGTCGAGGATGCCGCGCACGATCGACAGACCCAAACCGGTTCCCGCCTCGGTGTGCACTGCGTTCTCGACCCGGTAAAACCGCTCAAAGATGCGGGCCTGGTCGGCCTGCGGAATGCCGCAGCCGCTGTCGGCCACTTCGATGCGCAGGCGCGGCAGCGGTGAGCTCAGCACGCAACTGGGGTTGACCTCGTCATCACCACTGACCAGTGGCAGTTCACACTGATCAGGCCAGGGGTAGGCCCTGAGCATCAGCAGCCCGCCTGTCGGGGTGAACTTGAGCGCGTTGCCGACCAGGTTGCCCAGGACCTGCAGCAGCAGATCCCAGTTGCCCAGCACCCGCGGCAGCTGGTCTTCGCTGTCGAAGTGCAGCTCGACGCCTTTGTCGTCGGCGTTGAGTCGGTAGGTCCGCAGGGTTTGCTCGATGGCAGGACCGATCTCCTGCGGTTCGAGCGTCCAGACCCGCTCGCTCTCGAGGCGCGACAGGTCGAGCACATCGTTGACCAGCCTTGTGAGCCGGTCGGTTTCGGCATTGGCGATGCCCAGGAATTCGTGTTTCTCCTCGTCGCTCAGCTGGTCGCCCAGGTCATAGAGGGTCTCGACGTAGCTCTTGATGTTGAACAGCGGTGTGCGCAGCTCGTGGGAGACGTTGCTGATGAAACGGCTCTGGGCAGCGTTGAGCTCGACTTCACGGGTGAGGTCCTGGATCGTGACGGCAATGCCCTTGAGGCTTTCGCCACTGGCGTCGCGCACCGCCTGCAGCACGATCCGCAGCGTGCGTGCCGGTTCGCCAAAGCTGCAGCGCACTTCGCTGGATTCACCGCCCGATTCCATCAGGCTCTCGAGCGGAGTCTGCAGATCGAGGGCGAGGCGCTCGGGCAGCTCGCCGATCAGTTCGTTGCCCTCGAGCTTGCGCCCCTCCCAACGGAATAACCGGCGGGCCGTGGGGTTGGCCAGGACGATGCGGCCGTCGGGATCCACCAGGATGGCCCCATCGGCCATGGTGGCGATCAACGACTGCTGTTTGCCCTGCTCGGCCCTGAGCTCTTCGATGTTGGCGGCCTTGTAGGCCTGCAGCTCGGTGGCCATGGTGTTGAACCCTTCGAGCAGTTCGCCCAGCTCGCCGCCGACGGGCATCTCGATGCGGGTTTCAAAGTTGCCGCTGGCGACCAGACGAACGCCGCGCAGCAGCTCCTTGACCGGGCGGGTGACGGTGAGGGCGTTGAACACGGCCCCCAGAATCACCAGCACCCAGATCGAGATGAACACCGCCACCGTCACTTCGCGCGTCAGCCCTGCGCTGGCCAGCAGGGTTTCGTTGGGATTGATCCCCAGCGCCAGGACCCCCAGGTAGTGCCCGTCGCTGATCAGGGGCACGAACACATCGGTCACCTGGCCGTCGGGACTCAGGTGTTGGCGGATCAGGGGATTGCCTTCGCGGCGCTGCATGTCGGCCGGGAGCTCCAGCCGACGGGTAAGCAACAGCTCACTGCTGCCGTTGTTGGCCCCGATCGGGATCCCCAGGTAGATGACCCCTTCAGGATCGGCAAAAAAGATGTAGCGGAGGCTGCGGCTCGATTCGTAGAACCGCTCGGCCACCAGGGCCAGTTGGCGATCGTTGCCTTCGTCAACCAACGGCGTCACGTTGGCGGCCAGCAGCATCCCCAGGTCGCGGGCGTAGCGGGTGTCGCTGTTGCGGGCCCCTTGCTGGATGCCGTTGAGAGCAAAGAAGGTGATGCCTGTCATCAACAGGCTGACCACCAGGGTGGCCGCCACAAGAAGCTTGGTCTGCAGGCTGAACTCGGCCCACCAGCGGGCCAATTGGTCCAGCCAGCCGGGGCTGGACGCCGTCATCGGGTCCTCACCTGGTGGCCGATGTCGCGCCGAACCTGCATGCCCGCAAACTGCACCTGCGCCAAGGCGTTGTAGGC
>VGQR01000396.1 GCA_016882345.1 Cyanobacteria bacterium K_DeepCast_35m_m2_023 | reverse complement strand
TTCAACGGCATACGAGGGGCCAGCTTCCTTGACTCGCTTGCCGGTGTCATCGACCATGGCGCGCACCTTGCCGAGCACGGGGCCGGCCGCCAACACATCGCCGGCCCGCAGGGTGCCGTTCTGCACAAGCAGGGTGGCCACGGGGCCTTTGGCTTTGTCGAGGTGGGCTTCGATCACCGTGCCCTTGGCCATGCGGTCAGGGTTGGCCTGCAAGTCTTCCACTTCGGAGACCAGCAGAATCATTTCCAGCAACTGATCGACGTTCTCGCCCTTGATGGCGCTGACGGGCACCATCACGGTGCTGCCACCCCAGTCTTCGGCAACCAGCTCGAGGGCGGACAACTCCTGCTTGACGCGGTCCGGTGAGGCACCTTCCTTGTCGATCTTGTTGATGGCGACCACGATCGGCACCTTGGCGGCACGGGCGTGGCTGATCGCTTCCAGAGTTTGGGGTCGGACTCCGTCATCGGCAGCCACCACCAGCACCGCCACGTCAGTAACCTTGGTGCCACGGGCCCGCATGGCGGTGAAGGCCTCGTGGCCTGGTGTATCGAGGAAGGTGATCTTGCGCTGTTCGCCGGCGTGGGGCACTTCGACCTGATAAGCGCCGATGTGCTGGGTGATTCCGCCGGCTTCGCCTGCAGCCACACGCGTCTTGCGGATCGCATCGAGCAGGCTTGTCTTGCCGTGGTCGACGTGGCCCATCACGGTGACCACAGGGGGGCGACGGATCAGGTGCGCAAGATCGCTGGCCTCGATCATTTCGACCGTCTTTTCGGCCGCAGCCTGCACGTCGTCTTCGAGCACAGGTACACCGAATTCATCGGAGACCGTTTCGATCGTTGAGAGATCGAGGCTCTGGGTGACGGTGGCGATGATCCCCTTGAAGAAGAGGCTCTTGATGATCTCGGAGCTTTCGACGCCGAGCCTTTCGGCGAGCTCCTGCACCGTGAGGTTCCCCTCCGGCACGATCAGCATTTCGGGCCGTTGGGCCTTGGCTTCTCGGGATGCCCGCAGTTCCATGGCGCGGCGACGCTGCCGCTGGCGGGTGGTTTCTTTCTTGCGCTTGCGCACAGCCACGGTCGGCTTGGCCGCGCCAGCCCCTGCGGACCGCGGTTTGGCGGGGCGGGCCAGGCTGGCCTGCAGCACCACCGCCTCCTGTTCGCCGGCGTAGCCACCGGTTTCGGCGGTGAGGGCATCATCGTTTTCGCCGATGATGTGCACCTTGGTGCGCTGTTTTTGCGGCGTGCGGCTGCGCAGAGCTTCAAGCTTGGCACTGTCGTCCCAGTCGGGGCGACGGGCGCGTGCCCCCGCTCCAGCGGGCTGGGGTGCGCGGAATCCGGGGCGTCTTGGCGCGGTTGGCGGCGCCGCATTCGGCCGAACCAGGTCGGGTGTGGTGCTGGTCTCGGGGCGATCGCCCGTGCCGGCCGCGTCGCGATCGCCGGGGCGCCGCGGCGGTGGTGCTGTGGGGCGCCCTGGCGATGGCTTCTGCAGCTGCATCAGCTCGCCTGGAGCCATGGGCCTGCGCATGCCGGCGGGCATGCCGGGGCGTCCAGGCGCCGCAGGGCGCGCAGGGCCAGCACTGGCCCCATCGCGACGGATCGGTTTACCGACCAGCTCCAGGGGCGGCTGGCTGGGACGTCCGGGGCCGGCGCTCGGGCGTGTGGACCCTGCAGCCTGACCTCGGCCAGCAGCCCCTGGCTGACCGGGACGGGTCGGCGCGGGAGCACCGGGGCGGTTGGGGGCTGAGGTCGGAGCACTGATCGGGCGTCCCACCAATTGGGGCCTGCTGGGCGTTGGCCGTCCGGGTTGCTCGGGTTTGCGTGCTGGCGCTGGTGCGGGGGCGCCCGGTCGGGCCGGTTTGGCCGCGATCACGATCGGTTTGGCGGGCACGGGCGGACGGCCCGGCGCCGGCGGTTGGGTGCGTACACCACCCTGGGGCTTGTTGGCGACCACCGCAGGTTTGCTGGGTGCGCTGGGGCGCACGGGTGGAGCCGCGCTGGGGGGAGCTGGCCTGCTGGCCACCGGTTTGGTTTGCGGCACAACAACCTTGGCCGCTGGTGAAACCGGCTTGCCCAGCGGGGTCGGTTTGCCGATGGGCGCTGGCTTCGAGGGGGCTGCGGCAGCGGGTTGGCTCGGAGCAGCCGGCTTGCTGGCCATGGCGGGCTTGCCGACGATTTCGGGTTTGCTCACCAATTGCGGCTTGCGTGCAGGGGCGGGTGCCGCCGGGGCGGCGGGAGGATTGGGGCTGGCGGCAGGCCGGGCTGGTGCAGCCACCTCCCCAATCGGGGCGGCCTTCTTGACCGACAGGATCGCCTTTCCAGGGGCTGGCGGTTTGGGGGCTTCGGCTTTGCCAGCCGGGCCACCGCCGCCGTTGCCGGTGATCAGTTTGCGGATGCGCAGCGCCTCGTCATCACTGATGGAGCTGCTGTGGCTCTTGGCGGCGACCCCGAGTTTTTCGGCAGCGTCGAGCACGTCCTTGTTGTCCAGGCCCAAGTCCCGGGACAACTCATAAATTCTCACTTTGCCGCTGCTGGTCATTCAGGTCTCCGAAGGGCGGGGCCTGGGGCTCGCAAGGGGGCCCTCGGGCTTACCGGGCCGCGCACACTCTGCGGCCACTGTTCATCTTGCCTCAGAGCAGGCATCCCCTTTGCCGTGCAGCCTGGTTTCCAGGCAGTTGAGGATGGAATCCGCAACTTGACAGCGCAGAGCACGCTGCAGCCGCTTGCGGCGCTTGGCGTCGTCCAG
>VGQR01000395.1 GCA_016882345.1 Cyanobacteria bacterium K_DeepCast_35m_m2_023 | reverse complement strand
CTGAGTCAGCCGCCTGGCCTCCTCGGCCTGCATCCCGCCGTACTGCTGCCGCCAGCGGTGGTAGGTCGGCTGCGTGACCTCGATGACACGGCAGACCTCGACGACGGTCTTGCCCTGGGCGATCAACTGCTCTGCTGTTTTCAGCTTGCGGATGATCTGCTCCGCTGTGTGCCTGGTGCGTTTCATGGTGAAGTCCCCGGCCCAGTCTGGCCGGCTGAGGACTCTCATTCACCCTGGACCGCTTTCCGGGGTCCACGTCATGCCCACTGCAAACTGGGCGGCCGCAGCGCCAAGGCCCTGATCGCGCTGAAGCGCCACGGCATCGAAGGGATCAATGTGGCGGCGGCATCGACGCCTGGAGCCAAGACGTGGATCCCAGCGTTCCTCGCTATTGAGTACTTCTAGGCTCGCAGTGCTGAATCCGAAGCTTCGTTGACCTTGCGTAAGGCTTCGGGTTCAGCGCTGCTGATGCAAGGGATCAAAGAGATCAGCAAGAAAATCAAACACCGTGGCAATCACGGGCTTTTCACGAAGTCGTACTTTTGCGGTTACCGCCATACCAGGCCTGAGCGCTGAGAGCTGAAGCTTCTGAGGGTTCTGCGCAGCGACAAGCCTCAACTCAGCGGCATAAGTCTTTTCGGGAGACTGCGAAGAACCTTGGCTTGTAGTAGGAGAAACAGACGAAACAAGAGCGCGGACGGAACCATAGTCAGATGCAGGAAAGGCATCAACATCCACTAGAGCAGGGGTCTCAACATCCAAGGGGGCACTGAGCTTGGACGGGACACGAACGCGGGCATTCAAGGCCTGACTTGGAACGATCACACTCACCACCTCAGAAGGCTGAATACGCTCTCCAACAGACTGGTAGCGAATTTCCTGAACAAAACCCGTCACAGGGGACTTGATCACAAATCTCTTTTGCTTGGCCTCAAGCTCTCTAACCAGCTGACTAATATCTTCCAACTGCTGGTCAGACTGCGATTTCGAACGAGACATTTCCTCCTTCAGACTACTCAGGGAAAGTTCACCCTTGCTCACCTGAGCGCGCTTCTCTAAAACCTGGGTCTCTTGTATAGCGCCGACATCTCTGAGCCTGACCAGACGTTGCAGTATGTCACGGTCGAGGGCAATCTGCTCCTCGACCTGACGGCATCGTAGCTCAAAGATGACCTGCTCTTTGGCTTGCTGACTCCGAAGAAGATCTCGGCGACGCAGCTGACTAGCCAATCTGCCATCAGTGTCGTCGTCGGCGTAGGTCATCAAGACCTCACCAACCGACACGGCCTGATGGGGCTTGACGTTAACGGCCGTAATCACGCCTGGATCCAAGGGAGAGACTTGAACCCCCGGCTTTTCGGTCGTGACTTCACCTACGAGAACAACGGTTTCTTCAACCTTGGTCAAAACAGACCAGAGGAGCAGCCCCATCGAACCAGCGCCAAGAGTCCAAATCAGAACCCGCGACCAAACTGCGGGAGGAGGCAAAAGCGCGAGATCAGCTGGAGGCCGCTGCGCCGGCTCGGCTTGGGGCGCCCCCAAGGGCGTACGACTGATCAATGAAGGAATCAAGAAACGCAGCTTGCTCATGACTCTCCGAATTGCGATTGATAGAGAGCGAAATAGCGCCCCCTTTGCGCCATCAGCTCGGAATGGGTTCCAGCTTCATCAACCCTGCCGGCATGCATCACCACAATCCGGTCAGCCTCTACCAAGGTGGACAGGCGATGGGTGATTTTCAGCAGAGTACGCCCAGCAAGATAAGCCCGAAGATTGGATACGACCTGCCGCTCTGTATCGACATCGAGGGCGGAAGTGGCTTCATCTAGAACAACCATTCGTGGGTTCTCAAGCAACATCCGCGCCAATGCAATCCTCTGACGCTGACCACCCGACAATCCCGCGCCCTTCTCACCCACAGGCGTGCTGTACCCATAGGGCAACTCCATGATGAATTCATGAGCGCAAGCAATCTTGGCCATCTGTACCACACGATCGCTTTCAGCCTGAGGATCACCCAATGCAATATTGGAAAAGACCGTCCCCTCAAATAATAAGCAGTCTTGAGGGACAAAACCAATCTGGGAGCGAAGTGAATAGAGATCGACTTTGGCAATATCCAACTGATCGATCAGCAGTTTTCCAGTGGACGGGCGGTAGAGCCTTGGAACCATTTTCAACAATGTGCTCTTTCCACATCCGCTCTGACCAACAAAGCCAACAAAAGAGCCCGCTCGAATATCAAGATTGACTGACGAAAGAACAGGAGGGCTCGTGGACGAATAAGCGTATCCAAGAGAATCAGCACAAATATCGCCACGCAATGGAGGCATGACAACATTAGCCTCCTCAGATTCACCAATCTCCAAGGGCTGATTCACAACATCGCCCACACGCTCAAGAGACAGAGAAACCTCCTGAAAACTCTGCCAAGTGGAAGCAAGCCTGAGCATCGGCTGCGTAACGTAGCCACTGATGATCCGGAAGGCGATCAACTGCCCCAAAGTCATCTCATTGCGAAGAACAAGCCATGCACCTACACCGATAACCAAGATACTACTCACCTTGCTGATTAATTGAAGCGCATTAGCACTCGTGGTATTCGCAAGAACAGCCTTAAATCCCTGGTTGATGGAATCAAGGTGCCGATCTTCCCACTGTCGGCGAGCAGTAAGCTCGGCATTTTGCAGCTTTACAGTCTGTATACCGCCAAGAATCTCCACCAACAATGACTGTGTGCGCGAAGCCGC
>VGQR01000394.1 GCA_016882345.1 Cyanobacteria bacterium K_DeepCast_35m_m2_023 | reverse complement strand
ATCGGCCCCGGCTGGCAGGCGGGACTGCTGTTCCGCCAGGACGGCCAGATCGACAACCGCCGCCAGTTGATGCGCGCCCTGGAGCGGGCCTGCGTGGAACGGGGGGTGCGCTTCCAGGAGGGGGTGGAGGTGATGGAGCTCCTCCAGGAGGACGGACGCCTCAGCGGCGTGCGGGTGCGCGACGCCGCAGCCGACCTGCAAACACTCAAGGCCAGCACCGCCGTGCTCTGCAGCGGCGCCTGGAGCGCACAACTGTTGCCGCAGCTGCCGATCGTCC
Source organism: Cyanobacteria bacterium K_DeepCast_35m_m2_023 (assembly GCA_016882345.1). The sequence continues at coordinate 2,495 of VGQR01000394.1, read as the reverse complement.
CGGTGAAGGGGCAGATGGTGTCGTTGCAGGGGCCGCGCGATGCCCTGCAACGGGTGATCTTCGGGCCGGGCACCTACCTCGTGCCGCGAGAAGACGGCCTTCTGGTGGTGGGGGCTACGAGCGAGCGCGAAGCCGGCTTCACCGAGGGCCTCACCCCCTTTGGCCAACGGCAGCTGCAGGCCGGCCTGGAGGCGCTCCTACCGGCCGCCAGCCAGTGGCCGCCGATGGAGCGATGGTGGGGATTCCGGCCCTGCACCCCGGATGCGGCGCCGTTGCTGGGCCCTGGCCCTATCGAGGGCCTCTATCTGGCAACCGGACATCACCGCAATGGCGTACTGCTGGCGGCGATCACGGCAAAGCTCGTGAGCGACTGCGTGGTCGGCACCATCCATCCACAGGACGAACAGCGCTTGACGGCCTTCAACTGGCGACGCTTTGGAGCACCCTGAGACGCTTCACTCCATAAACCGCAACAGGTTCTGGCCACCCCTTTAGAAGATGCTCTCCGAGCGCTTGAACCTCAACCTGATCACCCAGCAACTCCACGACCGCACCACTGATGAGAATAGGAAAGTCGGGGAAGCGGCGTGTCAGGCCCTCCAGCCTGCTGGCGACGTTGACACTGGCCCCAACAACCGTGAACTCCAACCGCTGACTTGATCCCAGATTGCCGGCAATCACCTCGCCGACATGGATGCCGATCCCTTGCTGCAATAAGGGCATGGCATCGGCCGTTAGTTCATGATTGAGCTGATCCAGCGCCTTCTGCATGGCCATCGCGGCTCTAACAGCCGCCATCGCTTCCACAGCCAGACCGCGGCTGCGAGGTATGCCGAACTCAGCCATCAAGGCGTCACCGATGAACTTATCGAGAAGCCCCTGCTCAGCGATGACCGCAGCCGCAATCGCCTCGAAATAGCGATTAAGCAAGGCAAAGAGAGCATCAGGTTCCAGTTGTGCACTCAGGGGGGTAAAGCCAACCAGATCCGTAAACAAGACAGCGCACTGCGTTCGCGATCCACCCAACTGCGTTCCAAGCGGTCCTGGGTTACGCAGGATGTCGGCGAGCAACGCCGGCGAGATGCGACGCGCGAGCACCTGATGCAAATAAGCCCGTTCAAGGCTTTCCTCGCGCCATTGCCCCAGGGCTCGCGCACTGCCACCCACCAAAGGTGCCAGGGTTAAGGCAGACACAGGCAACCACCAGCCAGCCAGCCAGGCCAGGGCACTCAGGACCAATCCAAACATCCCCTGAGCAACAGCCCACAGGAAGGTGCCGGCAGCTGTCGTCGGCTGGCCCAGAACACGAACCGCCAAGCACCCCCAAATTCCCAGCAGAAGTAGGCCGACCCAGACCGGCAGGAGCTGAAAGCCACGGCTCTCCAGCACGGTGGAAACTGCGGCGGCCTGCAACTCCACAGTGCTGAGAGGCCCAAATGGGGATGCGCGGCGATCCGACAGACGTGATGGAGTGGCACCCAACAGGACAACTCGCTCGCGCCAGAACCCCGCGGGAATATTTTGCAATGTCCAGGCGGAGATCACCGGTACGGTTCCGGCCGGGCCTGGAAAGTCGATACCCAGCGGAGCTTTCGGAGGTGGCGCAGAGCGCACCGCAAAGGCAAGTGCTTGCGGGTGAGGTTTAGGAAGATCACTCAGTACCTCTCGCTGCCAATCCAAACCGGGGATCGCCTCACTTTCACCCGTTTCACCTTCAAGAAGCGCATCAAGCCCCGACTCTCCAAGGGCATACACAGGCCGATGAAGTTGGACCATTTCAGCCCCGAGCGTGGAGTCAAACGACTGGGCGAAGCCCGTCAACAGTGTGACTCGATCGCGCCAGGGCCAAAGCCGACGAAGAAAAGCCTCATCATCGGCAGGGCCAAAGCTGCTCGGGTTGCGGTGCAGAATTGTGAATAACACCTGACGGGCACCAGCCTCGAGAACGCGGGCTGCCAATTCCGCCTGCAACGCCCGCGGCCAGGGCCAGGGCCCCATTCGCTGCCAGAGTGATGATGAGGCAATCTCACTGGGATCTAATCGATCGGCAAGGCTTAGCGAAGCTTCATCAATCTCGAGGATCACCAGCTCTGGCGGCGGCGGCCTCACACCACGCAAGCGAAAGGCAAAACCACGAAATAAAGCATCCCCCGGGCCAAAAACTGGAGCAGCCAGAAGCACTCCCCACAACAACAGCCACCAGCTACGCCTTTGCAAGGACTGAAGCGGTTTCATTGCGTGAAACCAAGCTCCTTTTCAATGACCGGCAGTGTTTCCATCTCAGCATTAAAGCCATTCAGCAGGATGCTGCGCTCTCGTCGCGTATCCAATTCAGCTCGAGTCAACGCGCGGACAGATTGCCATCCCTTGGCCGTGTCATAAGTGACTTGCTGGCCACTGCTCAGACTGTATTGATGCCCGGCATCCGTCTCGACCTGAACACGTCCCTCCCAGCTAAACACCTTGATCTGACCATCAACAACTTCAATGAAAAC
>VGQR01000393.1 GCA_016882345.1 Cyanobacteria bacterium K_DeepCast_35m_m2_023 | reverse complement strand
ATGCAGGCGCCGCCGCCCTTCTGATGCATGCAGTTGGCGGTGAAATAACGGGAAAGGCCCCCGTTGATGCGCTCCGCCTGCATGCGTGCGAGGTTGGCGGCCCGCACCTGGCTCAGGGGCATCTCCGCCAGGGCCGGTAGCGCCAGGCCGAGGCCGGCGGCGACGAAAAGCACCGCGGCCAGTCGCGTAGTGCGAGACAACACAGAACGCAGCATGGGCAGCGGATCACTGCCCTGCTGGTAGCCATCAGGGCAAGGGATGGCAAGCCAGATCCGCCAACCAGCGGCGCAACAGGGGCAGGCTGAGGCCGATCACGTTGGAGACGCAGCCGTCGATGCGCTCCACCAGGGCACCGCCGCGGCCCTCCAGAGCAAAGCCACCGGCACACTGCAGGGGTTCACCGGTGGCCACATAGGCCTCAATCTCGACCTCACTGAGCGGCGCGAACTGCACACGGGTGGTGACGGTGGCCAGCCGCTCGCCGCCGCCCGCTGGGGCCAACAACGCATGGCCGGTGTGCAAAAAGCCCCAGCCCCCGGCCATGCGCCGCCAACGGCCCATGGCCTGTGCCGCATCCCGCGGTTTGCCGAACACCTCCCCCTCAAACACGAACACCGAATCGCACCCCAACACGGCACTCCATCGGCCGTCCCGTTCGGTGCTGGGGAGTTGATCCAGCACCGCTTGCCCCTTGGCCCAGGCCAGCCGCTGCACCAGCTGGGCTGGATCCGGGTGCTGGATCGCGTCCTCATCCACCCCACTCACTCGCACCCCATGGGGAATCGCCGCCTGCTCCAGCAGACGTCGACGGGCCGGTGAGGCGGAAGCCAGGAGCAGCACGGCGGTGGGGCACAGCTGGGCAAGACAATGGCAGCGGAAGCAACCCCCGCGTGACCAGCCCCGCCCCGAGCCAGCAGGATCAACGGGCACTTGCCAGGGCTCGGAGGGCGCTGCGCTGCCTGCCGTTTCGCTTGGCGCTCTACCAGGAGTTGGGGCACACGGCCCTGAGCAGCACCCAACTGGCGGCCCGCAGCGACTGGCCGCGGCTCAGTCGGCGGCGGCTGCAGGCCCAGCGCACCGAAGACCACCTGATCTGGCTGATCCACTTGGGGGTGCTGCGGCGCGAAGTGGATGGCCAGGGGCTCACCGAACGGGTGCGCCTCACCCCCCTGGGCCGGGAGGTGCTCAGCCCCTGGATCTACGACATCCCCCCCGCTCAACCGCTGACGCGGCTGCGCCACGGGCTGCAGCGCCACTGGCCGCGGCTATGAATCACCCCACCCCCCTAATGGTGCTGGGCACCAGCAGCGGTGCCGGCAAGTCGCTGATGACAGCCGCCCTCTGCCGGGTGCTGCGCCGCCGCGGCGAAACGCCGCTGCCCTTCAAGGGGCAGAACATGAGCAACAACGCCTGGGTGGATCAGGCGGGGGGGGAGATGGCCTACTCCCAGGCGCTTCAGGCCTGGGCGGCTGGACTGGAGCCGCAGTGCGCCATGAACCCGGTGCTGCTCAAGCCCCAGGGCGACTCCACCAGCGAGGTGATCCACCTGGGGCGCTCCGTGGGCAGCTGCCGCGCCGAGCACTACTACCGAGACTGGTTCCGGCCGGGCTGGGCGGCCATCCGCGCTGGACTGACAACACTGCAGGCCAGCCATCCCGGCGGGCGGCTGGTGCTGGAGGGGGCCGGCAGCCCGGTGGAGGTGAACCTGCAGCCGCGCGATCTCACCAACCTGCGGCTGGCGCAATACCTCCGCGCCCGCTGCATCCTGGTGGCGGACATCGAGCGCGGCGGTGTGTTCGCCCAGCTGGTGGGCACCCTGGCGTTGCTGCGGCCGGTGGAACGGCCGCTGATCAGCGGGCTGTTGATCAATCGCTTCCGCGGCCGGCGCGAGCTCTTCGATGAGGGCCGCCGCTGGCTGGAGGCGTACACGGGCGTTCCGGTGCTGGGGGTGATGCCCTGGCTGGATGAACTGTTCCCGCCGGAAGACTCCCTGGATCTGCTGGAGCGCCGCGGCCGTAAGCGGGGTTCCGAGCTGGACATCGCCGTACTGCGGTTGCCCTCCCTGAGCAACTTCTCCGACCTCGACCCCCTGGAGGCCGAACCGAGCGTTCAGCTGCGCTGGCTGGCGCCGGGGGAGGAGCTCGGACAACCGGATGCGGTGGTGGTGCCCGGCAGCAAACAGACCCTGCGGGATCTGGAGGCGCTGCAGCGCAGCGGCCTGGGGGAGGCTCTGCGGGACTATGTCCACGGCGGCGGCCATGTGTTCGGCATCTGCGGGGGGCTGCAGCTGCTGGGCCGGGAACTCCATGACCCCGACGGACTGGAGGGGGATGCCGGCGCCGTCGAAGCTGGGATGGGGTTGTTGCCGCTGCGCACCGCTTTCAGCCAGGGCAAGGCGCTGCGCCAACGCCGCAGTGCCGCCCTGTGGCCCGAGGCGACCGGACAAGCGGTGGAGCTGGAGGGCTTTGAACTGCACCGGGGACAGACCACGGCGCTGGAGCCCTGCCAACCCCTCTGCGGCGATGGAGAGCTGGGTTGGGTGCAGACCATCGGTGAACATGGCGGACTGGTGGCCGGCACTTATCTGCACGGGGTGTTCGAAAGCGGCCCCTGGCGCCGCCGCTGGCTCAATCGGCTGCGGGAACAGCGCGGGTTGCCAAGCCTCAGCGAACGGCAACCGCACCACAGCCGTCAGCGGGAGGCCCTGCTGGATCGGCTCGCCGATGCCTTTGAACAGCACGTCAACCTGGAGCCGTTGCTGAGGGAGCCATGA
>VGQR01000392.1 GCA_016882345.1 Cyanobacteria bacterium K_DeepCast_35m_m2_023 | reverse complement strand
ATGCGTCTGGGGCCTGGCCCTGGCCCATCGCCGCCAGGGCGGGGCGAGCACGCGCGTGTTCGAGCTGGAGCAGCGGGTGCTGCAGCTGATGCGCGGCCTGCTCAACGCCATGCTGCGCCAGGCCCACAAGGTGGAGCGGTTCAAACGCAGCCTCGACCGGCTCGACGCCATCCACGCCAAGTTCGACACCGGCAACGGCAATCCGGTGGTGCCCGACGACGGCTGGGGCCACCTGCAGCTCGACGCCACCGCCCTGTACCTGTTGCAACTGGCCCAGCTGACGCGCAGCGGGCTGGTGGTGATCCAGAGCCAGCACGAGCGCGACTTCATCCAGAGCCTAGTGTATTACGTGGCGCGGGCCTACCGGGTGCCCGACTACGGCATCTGGGAGCGGGGCGACAAGGGCAACCACGGCCTGCCCGAGCGCAACGCCAGTTCGATCGGCTTGGTCAAGGCCGCGCTCGAGGCGCTCGAGGGGCTCGATCTGTACGGCGCCCATGGCGACGGCAGCGCCACGTTGGTGATCCCGCACGACGCCATCGTGCGGCTGCGCCGCGCCCTGCGGGGGCTGCTGCCGCGCGAATCGGCCAGCAAGGAGGTCGATTCGGCCTGTCTGGCCGTGATCGGCTACCCCGCCTGGGCGGTCGAAGACCCACAACTGGCCGAGCGCACCCGCGCCAAGATCCGCCGCGAGCTGGGCGGGGCCTATGGCTACAAGCGCTTCCGGCGCGATGGCCACCAGACGGTGATCGAAGACCACACGCGGCTGCACTACGAACGCGAAGAGCTGGCCCAGTTCGAGCACATCGAGTGCGAATGGCCCCTGTTCTGGGCCTACGAACTGATCACCGCCTGCTGCGAAGAGCGCTGGGATGAGGCGCGGCAGTGGCGGCAGCGGCTCGCCGGCGTCAGCGTGCGCAGCGGCGGGGCGGCCCTGCTGCCCGAGCTGTACCGGGTGCCGGCCGAGGCCATCGCCGCCGAGCGCCGCCAACCCGGCAGCCAGCCGCGCGAGGCCAACGAAAACGTGCCGCTGCTGTGGACCCAGAGCCTCACCTGGCTGGCCGATCTGCTGCTGGCGGGGCTGATCAGCCCCGACGACCTGGACCCCAGCGGCCGGCGCCACAGCGTCAGCCTGGGGGCCCACGAGGTGCTGGTGGCGCTGGTGCCGGGCAGCGGTGAAACCGCCGCGGCCCTGGCGGGCGCCGGCCTGCCGGTGGCCGGCGACGCGATTGCCGTGGCCAGCTCGGCCGAGTTGGCGCGGCGCATGGCCCAGGTGGGGGCCAACCCGCGACTGGGGCTGACGGGCCATCCGCCAGTGCGCATGGAAACCATGGCAACGGCACGGCTGTACCGCAGCAACGACGGCAGCCAGGCGATGGCCTTTCTGCCGGCCGTGCTCGAAGAGAGCACCTTTTATTGGGCCGATGACGCTGAACAGCTGATCGACACGGTCGGCGCCGAGATCCGGCTGCTGCAGCGCCATTGGCGCGGTGCCGGGGCACCGCTGCTGCTGATCCCGGTGGCCGACAGCGCCTACCGGGCCAACCCGGAGGCCTTCGGCCGGCTGGGCCAGCAGCTGCGCAGCGGCCTGCTCGACGGGGTGCCGGTGCAACTGGCGCCGCTGGCCGAACTGCTGGACCAGGCCTGCTGGCAGACCCTGCCCAGCGACACCGGCGCCGCGGCCCCCAGCGGCGCGGGCATCCATGCCTCGCCGTTGCTGGCCAGCACCGAGACCGCACCTTTGACGGCCCAGCAGGAGCAAGAGCTCGAGGACAGCTCGATCGGCGACCTGCTCGAGCGGCTGTGGCGCAGCCAGTCGCTGGCTGAACAGGCCGAGGTGCTTGAACTGCTCAGCCAGCGGCTGGGGCCGGCGGCGCAGCTGCAGGGTCCCCAGCAGCAGACCGTGCCGCTGCAGGACCTGCTCGATGAGGTCTACCGCCGCGGCCTCGAGCGGCAGGACTGGGGCGTGGTGCGCCGCGCCGCCGCCGCGCTCGAGATGGTGCACCCCCAGCTCGAAGATGCCCTGACCGACCTGCTGCTACGCCAGAAGCAGGTGGTGGTGGGCCGCAACTACACGCGCGACTCGTTGATCGCCGAACCGCTGGGCAGTCGGACCATCGCCGCGATGATCCGCCGCTTCAGCGGCGAAGACGGCCGCGAATGGATGCTGCAGCAGGAGCTGCTGCTGGCCCTCGACGGCCTGGCGCGGCACGAACCGGGCCTGCTGAGCGGCAGCCTGACGCTGCAGCTGGGCCAGCTGCTGCTGCTGCTCACCAGCGAGCTGGCGGCGGCCGACGAACTGAGCCCGATCGACGCGTTTGAACGGCTGTGCGACCTGCCGCCGCACGCGATCCGGCGCCAGCTGCGGGCCGTGCTGGCCGATCTCGAGCACGCGCGCGACGCGCTGCAGCGCAAGGAGCAGCTGCACCTGAGCGGTCGGGTGCGCTGGAGCGCCACGGACCCGCTCGAGGAGCACCCCCAAGGGGGCTGCTGGCTGCAGCAACGGGCGCGGCTGGGGGCCCTGGGGCGGGTGCCCAAGGACTTTTATCCCGGCATCTGGGATCTGCTGCACCACTGCCGCGGCATCGTGATCGGCGACAAGCTGGAGCGGCGCAACCGGCTCGAAAGCAAACCGCTGCTGAGCGAAAAGACCCCGGGCGAGCGCAACTTCGCCAGCCAGGTGGACCACCTGCTCAGCAAGATCGAGGCGCCCGAATACCGCCAGCTGTGCTGCGAGGCGCTGCTGACGCTGATCGCCTTTGTGGCAGCCAACCCG
>VGQR01000391.1 GCA_016882345.1 Cyanobacteria bacterium K_DeepCast_35m_m2_023 | reverse complement strand
GTTGAGCAGGGCTCCCACCGCCACCATCACCAGCAGGATCAGCAGCGCAGCAGCCATAGGACCTAGTAGGGACTGCTTCAGCCTGGCGAGGGGAAGGGTTCAGCGCAGGGATTCACAGGCCTCCCCATCGCCGTTGCCATTGAGATAGGTATGGCCCTGGCGCAGCAGCTCCGCGGCGCGGGCATTGGAGCCGATCTCCCTTCAGCGGTAGCGGCGGCCGCCGGGGGTGGTGCCATCGGGGATAGAGGCTGAACGACGACCTCGCCTGAAGTCCCAGGGACGGGTGATGCCGCCGGGCACCTGCCACAACCCAAACCGCCGACGGCTGGCCCGGTGCTCGGCATCCAGGTACTCCTGGGCGTTGCAACCTCCCAGGTACTGGCGGTACACAAAAGCCTGGCCGTCTTCCACCAGCAGCAGGTTGATGTTGATGCCAGCGATCACCTCGGCCACGAGGCGGCCGTAGCGGTCGGTGGTCTTCTGCTCGAGCGTCACCGTGCTGCCAGCGGCAGCCGCTGCCGCAGATAGTTGCGCGCCTGGAGGCCGTAGGGGCTCTGGGCCGTTTCCGGTGCGTCGATGCAGGCCAGCCGCACGGTGATTGGCTTGCCGTTCATCCGCACGCGGATGGTGTCGCCATCGCCGACCGACACCACCTTGGCCTCGGGCCCGGTAGCGGACATGCCCTGGGAAACAGCAATCTGTGGCCACGCCGCCAGTGCTTACAAAAGGAACCCCAGCAGCAGCCCTTTCCCCATGGCGGCAGTCTGCACAGGTGGTGTTTCGATGCGGGGGTTGCCTTGCTTCTGTCGAACCCGGCCAGCATCAATCAAGCCGCAGGGCTGCGGCGCTGATCCAGCAGTGGCGGTGATGGGGCTGGCTGTAACAACGGGGTAATGCTGCTGATCCCCAGCATCAGAAATGAAAACGCGCCCACCAGTGCCAGCAATCGCAGGCCCAGACCGCGGCCGCGATCCTCCAGGAGCTCTTCTTCGTTCCCATCCCTCTCGGGAGGGCGATGGGGTGGCAGGGGTCTCGCGGTCATCAGGCCTTGGATTTTGGTTGATGGGTGCTGGGCTTTAGCTGGAGCAGCGGTGGTGGCGCCAGCAGAGCACAGAGAAGTGTGCGCAGTGGTTTCCTGGCGGAGCCGATGAAGCTCCCTTCATGAAGACCTATTGCCGCCGGTAACGAGCGGTGTCGAACTGGCGTGCTCGCTTGCTCGCCTGGGCTGGCCGGCCCATCGTGGATGCAACGGGATTCGGAGGCTCCATTGATGGAAGACACCCCCCCTGAGCACCAGCCAGGAGCCCGCTGACGATCCGGCCCCTGCTCCAACACTCTCAACGGATCTCTGACGTTCCTGGCGTGTCAACCCAGTCGCCGTCCACTGCATCGCCTGAGGTGCCCCGGACCCAACGGAAAGTCCCACTCGACACCTGGCCCCAGGTGCCAGCGCCGGCAGCTCCGCCCACAACTGAAAACCACCTGATCTGCAAACGATCACGGCTGTTGCCAAGCACAAACCCACGCACAGCTGCGCCCGACCCCCTTGGGAAGGCACCACGGCTGAGCAGACAAATGCCCGGGGCCAACGCTCCGGGCATTGTTGTGTTCACCCCTGCCCGTTGATCACGTATCAATCATCTGCAACACTCCCTCGGCCAGGGGTGATGGGTAACGAGCTTGCTGCTCCAGCAGCCCCGCGACTTCAGGTTCCTTGCACTGCTCTGAGCGGCGCAGCACGGATCATCAGCGGAGCATCCGAACCCAAATCCACCAGAGCCACGGGCAGCATGGCCAGGAGGAGAACTTCCAGGCTCTGAATCTGTTCAGTGTTCATTGTTCGCGGGAATCGATTCAGTAGTTAGCCTCCCTGCTGCAGGGCCTCCCACCTCCAACGACCTGGATCGAAATCAGGCTGCTGCAGGCCGGCGTTGTTGCGTGGCGACAACCGCTGCTCCCCCGGCCGCCAGCACCAAGCCACCGCTGATGGCCAGGAACACCAGGGTCTGCAGCAACAGCAGGAAGATCCCCAAAGCCGAGCCGGCCGCGATCTGCACCCTGGCCTTGATCAGCAGGGTGAGCAGCAGCAGCACGGTGGCCTTCAGGGCCAGCACCTTGGCCGTGCTGAGCAGGCAAAAGGGGTTGAACAAGACAGCCAGGTCACCACGTGAACCCATGCTGGCGGGCTGAAAGCGTCTCAGTGGGTTGTTCTAGGGGCGCAGTGGTTGCGGCGGGCTCCACCTCGGTGAACAAGCCCGCCACCCCTGCTGGCGCTTCTGGGTCCAGAGCTTGATCGCCTCCTCCCGTGTCAGTTCCCTGCGGCGCTTCAGCAGGGGCGGCTCCCCGCTGGGCATCACTTCCCCCAGCGTCACCTCCAGCGCCTGGCTCCAGCGGTCGTAGCGGAGCGGTTTGAAATGCAGCACCTGCTTGCCATCGCTGATCCAACCCTCCTTCGGAGAGTGCGGCGGCCGTCCGGTCCTGTCCGTGACATTCATCGGCCGCTCAGGCCACCTCGGGCGCCCAGCCCCGCTGACGCGTCATGTCGTCAGTCCAGCCCTGGCAGCGGCTGGTGAGGTGCTCACCGTGGGCGACCAGCCCCTGGTGAAGCTGGCAGGTGAGCACGGGGATGCAGTTCACCCTGGCGTGATGCCGAAACCAATGGCATGTCATGCAGACCTTGCGGCTGCGGGTTTTCACCAACACCTCGCTGTCGAGGTAAGGCCACTCCTCGATCGGGACTTCAAGCCGGGCAGCCAGGGCCGCAGGCCGAGGCAAG
>VGQR01000390.1 GCA_016882345.1 Cyanobacteria bacterium K_DeepCast_35m_m2_023 | reverse complement strand
AGCGCAACCGCGGCAGTGGAGCCATTCAGGCCAAAGCGGGCCTCCTGCCGCTGAACCCCAGTTTCATCGACAACCCGGTCTTTGATCTCTATGTCCACTCGGCGCTCAACGACACACTGAACCTGGCCATACCAGGCCTTCCCATCAATCCACTTCTGGCCCCCGGTGCCGAAGTGAGCTGGAGACTGTCGCCAAGCCAGGAGCTCAAGCTGGGTAGCTACTGGTTGGATGCGCAAACGGGCCTGGCAGGCCTGTTTGGCGTCAACCCCAATCAGCCCGAGATGACAGGGAGCCTTCAGATCGTGCAGTGGACTCTGTGCCAACTGCCGGGGAGCAACACCGTCTCTGAACCCATCAACACGGCAACAGGCCTGATTGCTCGACAGCTGCCTGAACCGCTCCTGATGCTGGGCGCCTTCACGACCACTGCCAGCTCGATGGTGTCTCCAGTTGGTCGCAATCAGGTTGTCTATGGCGCATTGACACTGCCGACCCAGCTGCCGTTTGGCCTCGACAACCGACTCTGGCTGGCCTTCAATGCCGGCCTGAATCATGACAGCAACCCTCTGCCACTGTTTATGGCTGGAGGCTGGCTCAGCCAGGGGCTGCTTCCAGGACGCCCCTTTGACGTCCTGGGGCTTGGACTTGGGAGAACCAGCTTCAGCCCCCAACTGATCCCGGCCAGCTTTGAAGGGGTGGTGGAGCTCAACTACACCATCACCCTCTCCTCTCAACTCTCACTGCAACCAGTTGTCCAGTGGATCATCAACCCCGGGGGGACCAACAACAACCCTGGCTTTGTTGCGGCTGGCCTCCAGATCAACCTGAGCCTTTAAACCTCAGACCAAGCGACGCAACACCTCTGATCAATGCCCACGAAGACCAAAGCCAGGAAAGCAATGCAATCTCAACACTCTGATCACAACTGTCGCGAACAAGACCAGGACTAGACAAGGGTTTCAGGCCAAGGGCGAACAGCTCTCTCCTGTCATGAGACCAAATCAGTGGGCAAACAACCACTCTCAGGCATTCATCATTGAGATCACTCAGCTGGGGCGCAAGCCCAACAGCCAGCACCCAAAGCCGTCAGGGCTGCGACAAAGAACAGCACATGCTGCCTTGACGGCAGCGCAATGGCGAAGGTCTAGGCCGTGGTCATTAGATTGAGAATCGCTGAGATCACGGTTGAGTAAAAGAGAAAACTAATGACCGAATGGAACAGGACGGTACGCCTGAGGCGAAAATCCTCCAGGTTGACGTCGCTCATGGCATAGGTCAGGCCGACGGCAAAGGCCACATAAAGAAAATCGGAAAAGACTGGCTCATCGCTACCTGCAAAGACAAACCCCTGTGGATTGGGACCATCGGCCGCAGGCACGGGGTTGAGTTCAAAGTAGTACTTTGCGTAATAGAATGAAAAACCGACATGCAACTGTATCCATGTCGTGAATAGGGCAGCGAAATAAATCAATATCCGCAACCAGGAGCTCAGACGCCCTTGGGTGCTGTGAACATCATGGATACAAAGACTGAGAACACCGATGCTGATGAACGCCAGCAGCACTGCCCGTTCAATCAGGAGGCGACGGTCCGAGTGCCAACGCCCAAAAATCTTGCGCGTGTCATCTGCAGACAGACCATGCGAAGCGGTCAACAGAATCAGCAGATCGGACACCATCGCGGCCAGCAAGCCGATTGAAACGGCCTCATCAGGCTCCAAGTGGTTCAACAGCAGCATCGTCACCACACTGCCGATCACACCGGCGCGTGCGGCGCGATAGCCGTCATGAAAAATGCGCGGGTGCTTGGTCGGACGCACCAACTGACTACCCAGTTTGTTCAAGGGTGCAAGCAACCATTCCATCAACGGGCAACCCAACTCTCACTGCAGTGATGATGCCGCAGGCAGCCGGATCAGTCCATGCGCACAGATGGCTGCCATCACGTTGCAATCAGAAGCATTCATGGCACCATGGCCCGGTGGCTGTCGGTCAGAACATTTGGACCGCGCACCCCTGACGCTGGTCCCGGAAGCAGCGCCCTGCCAGCCATTGTCCATTAATCCTTTCCACTGACCCCATGGATGCCAGCGATGTCCTGCAGGAGTTGATCGATGGGCACGACCGGTTTCTGAACGGCATTTCGCTCCATCCCCACGCCTCCAGTGAACGGCTCAAGCAACTGGTACCGGGACAGCATCCCTATGCAGCAATCCTGAGCTGCGCCGATTCGCGCGTGCCGGTTGAACTGCTGTTCGACGCTGGTTTCGGCGATCTGTTCATCGTGCGCAACGCCGGCAACAGCGCCACCCCAGCCTCGATCGGCTCGTTGGACTATGGGGTCGAGAAGCTCGGCATTGAGCTTTTGGTCGTGATGGGGCACCAAGGCTGCGGTGCCGTCACCGCCGCCTGCAACCCGCAGGAACTGCTGACCCCCAAATTGGCGGAACTGGTGCTGTCGATTCGCCAAGGCCTCGACGCCGTCGGTGTCAGCAACGATCTCGAGCAGGCCTTTCGGTTGAATCCGATTCAATCAGCGCGTCAGCTCGTTCAGGGCAGTGAGCTGGTGAGGGAACGGCTGGATCGGGGACAGCTCATCGTTGAAACCGCGTACTACACCCTGAGGCGGGGTGAAATCGAATGGCTGGGCCAGATCGATTCAGCCGGCCAGCTGCACCCCTCCCGCAGCGAGGCCCGTTCGCTCTGATGGACCAGGGGGGCGTTGATGGCGCAAACGCGGCAGCAGGTGGTGCTGTTCAAAGCTGGCATTCCAATCGATGGCGTG
>VGQR01000389.1 GCA_016882345.1 Cyanobacteria bacterium K_DeepCast_35m_m2_023 | reverse complement strand
CGCCGCCGCCACCGCCGTCGGATCCACCAGCCCCTGGTCCGTCAGCGGCAGCAGCGTCAGGCCGAAGCCCAGCCGCTCGAGATACCGCAGCACGTCGAGCACGGCGTGGTGTTCGCTGACCACGCTGACAAAGCGGCGGCGCGCTGACCCGGCCGCCAGGGCCGCTTCGGCCAGGCCCTTGAGGGCCAGGTTGTTGGCTTCGGTGGCGCCGCTGCAGAACACCACCTCGGTGGCGGCGCTCGCCCCCAGACTGTGCCGCACCACGGCGGCGGCCAGCTCGACCGCGGCCGCGGCCTCGAGCCCTGGGCGGTAGAGGCGGCTGGCGGGGTTGGCATAGTGCTCGCTCCACCAGGGCGCCATCGCGGCCACCACAGCGGGGTCGCAGGGGGTGGTGGCGTGGTGGTCGAGGTAGGCCAGCATGGGGCCATGCTGACAAGCCTTGCCAAGCCTTGCCGCCGTTGGTCCGCCGCGCTCGTGGCCCCGGTGTTGGCGCTGATGCCGCTGGCCAGCTGGGGCCAGGCAGGCCTGATGGAATCGCCCGAGCTGTCGCGTCCCAAGACCCTGGTGCTGCTCAGCGAGCGCATCGTGCCCGGCGGCAAGCAGGCCACCGGGGTGTATGCGATCGAACCCGATCCGGCCTTTCCCGATGTCAAGCGGGTCAAGGTCTGGCTGGAGCTGCCTAACGACATGCAGGTGCGCAACGAGACGATCCGCTGCAGCGCCAAGGCGCCGATGCGGGTCACCACCGATGGCCGCGAGCTGATCGTGCGCCAGCTCAACCCCGGCGGGGTCATCACCCCGGCCAACCGCCTCGATCACCTGATCTGGTGGGCGGTGTGCCACCCCGAGCTGGCCAAGCAGGATCCGGCCGCTCTGCGTCCCCAGGCCCTGGCGTTGGGTTACAGCGGCCATCTGCAGGAATCCGAACAGCGGCTGCCGCAGCCAAGCCGCTGAACCTGACCTTGAATGCGCCCCATGAGCACAGACATTCCCCCCAGCGAAACGCCCGTCCGCCTGTTGCTGGTCGACGACGAACCGGGCCTGCGCACCGCCGTCAAGGCCTACCTCGACGACGAGGGCTTTGATGTGACCACCGCCAACGATGGGGAGCAGGGCTGGCAGGTGGCCCAGGAGCTGCTGCCCGACGTGGTGATCACCGACGTGATGATGCCCCGCTGCGACGGTTTCGGCCTGCTGCAGAAGCTGCGGGCCGACGAGCGGCTGGGCGGCACGCCGGTCATCTTTCTGACTGCCAAGGGGATGACGGCCGACCGCATCGCCGGCTTCCAGGCCGGCTGCGACGACTACATCCCCAAGCCGTTTGATCCCGACGAGCTTGTGGCGCGGGTGCGCAACGTGGTGCGCCGCCAGGAGCGGCTGCTGGCCGAGGCGGCCCGCTTCGCCGATGCCGACATGGGCTCGATGGCGCGCCAGATCAGCGAGATCCGCACGCTGCTGGCCACGGGCGGCAGCGCCAAGAAGGCCGCCACCCCGGCCGAGCACAGCTTCACGCCGCGGGAGGCCTCGGTGCTGCAGCTGGTGGCCGAGGGGCTGATGAACAAGGAGATCGCCCGCCGGCTCGAGACCTCGATCCGCAACGTCGAGAAGTACGTCAGCCGCCTGTTCATCAAGACCGGCACCGCCAGCCGCACCGAACTGGTGCGCTATGCCCTCGAGCACGCCCTGGTTGACTGAGCTCCCAGCCGCCTTCAACGACGGCTGGGCCTACCGCGACCGCATCACGGCGCCGGCCCAGACCTCGGCCTATTACGCGGCGCGCTACCCCCATTCGGATCTGGAGGCGTGGCGGCAGCGGCTCGCCGCCGGCCAGATCTGGCGCAACGGCCAGCAGCTCTGGGCCGATGTGACCCTCTTGGCCGGAGACCGGCTGGTCTGGCATCGGCCCCCCTGGCAGGAGCCTGCCGTGCCGGTGCTGCCCAGCCCCCTGTTCGACGATGGCGATCTGGTGGTGTTCAACAAACCCAGCGGCTTGCCGGTGTTGCCGGCCGGTGGTTGGTTGCGCCACACGGTGCTGGGCCAGCTGCAGGTGTTGGTGGCGGCCGGTGCCCTTGAGGCCGCGGCTGCTGTGCCGCGCCCGGTGCATCGCCTGGGGCGCTTCACCTCGGGGCTGCTGGTGTGTGCCCGCAGTGCAGGGGCCCGGGGTTGGCTCAGCGCCCAGCTGCGCGAGAGCACGCGCGCCGCAGCCGCCATGCAGCGCCCCGGCATCCATGCACGGCATCCCTGCAGCAAGATCTATCGCACCCTGCTGAACCCGCCGCTGCTGGGCTCACCGTTGCTGGCGCTCGCAGCCGGAGCCGCCGAGGTGCTGATCGACACCCCGATCGGCCGCCGGCCCCATGCGCGTCTGGGCGCGATCTGGTCTGCCGGCGACCCTGCCGATCCGCAGTCCCTGCTGGCCCAGAGCCAGTTCAGGCTGCTGGCGCAGCGCCCCGAGGGCTGGCTGGTGGAGGTGGCGATCGCCACGGGGCGGCCCCACCAGATCCGCATCCATGCCGCCGCCGCCGGGGCGCCGCTGCTGGGCGACCCTTTGTACCTCCCAGGCGGGCTGGCCCGCCCTGAAGCTCTGCCCGGTGATGGGGGCTACCGGCTGCATGCCTACCTCATCAGCCTGAGCCGGCCCGATGGCAGCCTGTTGGAGCTGCACGCGCCATTGCCCATCGCCCTGCGCGTGGAGTGCTCCTGTTGAGCGCCGACGCTGCGGCTGTGGTGGCGATCTGGCTGCAGCCCCGCGGCAGCCGCAATCAGGTGCTGGGCGAGCGCGAGGGGGC
>VGQR01000388.1 GCA_016882345.1 Cyanobacteria bacterium K_DeepCast_35m_m2_023 | reverse complement strand
CGTAAGAGAACAGGGAGCCGCTGCGCTCCTGCTGACCTCGCATCGGGATTGAGCGATTATCCCATTTTTGCGCAGGCCTGGTTTTTCAGCAAACTCTTAGTGGCAGCCCTGCGCCGGTGACTTTGTTCAGCCACAGGCGCTTCAGCTCGGCTTCATCCAGGCCTCTCGTGTTGGGTCTGTTGCCCAGCAAGGTGCCCAGCTCATTGCCTCCGGTAGCCAAGCAATCGATGGCAGTTGCGCGATCCATCAGCCCAGCACCTCACGGATCTGAGCCTTGGCCGCGGCTTTGCTGCGAGCTACCAGCACCTCACCGCTGGGCAGTTCAGCGCGATAACGCTCGGTGCCATCAACGGCATGGCGTGATTGGTGACGGGTCTGGCTGCCCTGGCGTCGAGCACCAGCTGGCCATTCATCGGTGACGGCAATGCCGCGGTACTGGAAAGAGAGATCAGCAGCAGTCATTGGAAAAGATCAGAAGTGGAATGGGGCCCACGTGGGGCGGGGTGACCGGTGCAACCAGGTGTGCCGACGTAGCGTCGTCATCTGCGTTACAGCTCAGAACACCACCGGCGTCACCCGCGTCGACGCGCTGCCGGCGGCAGGGCTCAGCGCCCAGATCGAGGCGGTGCTGAGCGATCTGCCGGTGGCGGCGCTCAAGACCGGCATGCTGCTCAATGCCGAGCTGATCGAGGCGACTGCTGCGGCCCTGACGCCCCTGGCGATTCCCCGGCTGATCGATCCGGTGATGGTGTCGCGCGCCGGGGCGGTGCTGCTTGAGCCCGAGGCGATCGACGCCTACCTGCTGCTGCCGCCGCTGGCCGACCTGCTCACGCCCAACATCCATGAGGCGCGGCTGCTCAGCGGCATCGCCATTGCCGCGGCTGCCGATGTGGAGCGGGCGGCCGAGCGCTTGCTGGATTTGGGCCCCGCTGCCGTGTTGATCAAAGGTGCAGGGTTGCCAGAGCTGCGTGGGCGCGACTACCTGCTGCCGCGCGATGCACCCGGCCAGTGGCTGCAACACGCTCCGATCGACACGCCCCACACCCACGGCAGCGGCTGCACCCTGGGGGCGGCCATCACCGCCCAGCGGGCCAGGGGCCTGGCCCTGCATGAGGCGGTGACGGCGGCCAAGCGCTATGTGGAGGGCGGTCTGCGCGGGTCGCTGGCGATCGGCCGCGGTCAGGGCCCGCTCTGCCACTGGCAGCTGTAGGTCAAGGTGCTGCCGCGGCGCTGCTTGAACGCGGGATGCGCCGGGTCGGCCGCCTGCCACCACCAACGGCCGTCGGTGTAGCTGGGCGCACCGGCGTTGTTGGTGCGCGGCAGTTGCAGGCTCAGCCCGCGCCAGCGCAGCACCACGTAGGCCCCCGGCGGGATGCCCGGGGCATCCACGGCGCCAGCAAACACTTGCGCCTGCAGTGGATCGCCGTCACACAGGTACTGGTCCTGTTGCAGGGGCTCGGCCGCGGCAGCCCCGGCGGGGCACACCAGCAGCACCAGCGACAGCATCACAGTGAGCAGCCATGGCAGCAACCAGGCCATCGGCAGCGGGCGGGCTCCATAGGATCGCCCAACCAGCGCCTGCCTGCCGTGGCCGAATCGAACGTCGACGCCGCTTCCCGTCCCCTAAGCCTGAGTGGCGGCGGTAGCCTGCGCGGCAGCGTGCTCGTGCCGGGCGACAAGTCGATCTCGCACAGGGCCCTGCTGTTTGGCGCCATCGCTGAGGGTGAGACCCGCATCGAAGGGTTGTTGCCGGCGGAGGACCCGCTGTCCACCGCAGCCTGCCTGCGGGCCATGGGGGTCGAGGTCTCGCCGATCCGCGCTGGCGAGATGGTCACGGTGCAGGGGGTCGGGCTCGATGGCTTTCAGGAACCCGGCGAGGTGCTCGACTGCGGCAACTCCGGCACCACGATGCGGCTGATGCTCGGCCTGCTGGCAGGCCGGGCGGGGAGGCACTTCGTGCTCAGCGGCGACGGGTCGCTGCGGGGCCGGCCGATGCGACGGGTCGGCGGCCCCCTGTCCGAGATGGGGGCGGTGATCCACGGCCGCAAGGACGGCAACTTTGCGCCCCTGGCGGTGCACGGTCAGGCGCTGCATGGCGCCACGATCCGCACGCCGGTGGCTTCGGCCCAGGTCAAAAGCGCCATCCTGCTGGCGGCGCTCACCGCCAGCGGCCCCACCACCGTGATCGAGCCGGTGCAGAGCCGCGACCACAGCGAGCGCATGCTGCGGGCCTTTGGCGCTGACCTCAGCGTCGGCGGCCCCGGCAACACCGAGGTCACCGTGCGCCCCGGCAACAGCCTGCGGGGCCAGACCGTGATCGTGCCCGGCGACATCAGCAGCGCCGCCTTCTGGCTGGTGGCGGGCGCCATCACCCCCGGCGCCGAGCTGACCATTGAAAACGTGGGGCTCAACCCCAGCCGTACCGGCATTTTGGAGGTGCTCGAGCAGATGGGCGCCCGCATCACCGTGCTCAACGCCCGCGATGTGGCCGGCGAACCGGTGGGCGACCTGCAGGTGGGCCATGGCCCCCTGCAGCCCTTTGAAATCGGGGCCGAGATCATGCCCCGCCTGGTCGACGAGATCCCGGTGCTGGCGGTGGCCGCGTGCTGCGCCACTGGCATCAGCCGCATCACCGGTGCCGAGGAGCTGCGGGTCAAGGAGACCGACCGCCTGGCGGTCATGGCCCGTCAGCTCAGGGCCATGGGCGCCCGCGTTGAAGAGTTCGAGGACGGCATGAGCATCGAAGGCCCGGTGCAGCTGCATGCCGCCGCGGTCGACAGCGAAACCGACCAC
>VGQR01000387.1 GCA_016882345.1 Cyanobacteria bacterium K_DeepCast_35m_m2_023 | reverse complement strand
AGCTGAGCACTCGACTGCTCAAACCCGGCTACCTCCTGGCGAGCGCGCTGCTGCTGATCGAAGAACTCGACAGCCTCAAGGATCTGGCCGTGATTCCGGTAGGCCAGTTTCTGGGCGTGTCGATCGCGCTTGGCCGGGTGTTCAACGCCGTACTGGTGGTCTATCTGGTGCTGGTGGGCTGCGGTCCACCCGCGGCGGGGCTGGCCTGGCTGATGCAGCGGGCTGTGGGCATCAGTGACAGCAGCCGCAAAGCCACCGAGCTGATGCTGCATTACATCGTTGTGGGCATCGGCCTGATCGGCGTGGCGTTCCATCTGGGGCTCAATGCCACGGCCCTGATCGCCGTGGCAGGGGGGCTGTCGGTGGGCCTGGGCTTCGGCATCAAAGAGGTGTTTTCAAACTTTGTCAGCGGCCTGTGGCTGCTGTTCGAAGGTTCGGTGCGCCCCGGCGAGGTGCTGATGCTCGATGGCGACCCCTGCGAAGTGCGCAAGCTGGGGCTGCGCGCCACCCTGCTGTGGCGCGACCGCGACAACGCCGAGCTGCTGGTGCCCAACCAGACCTTTTTCACCGCAGCCGCGACGACCTACACCGCCAGCGACCGCATGCGCCGCAGCCAGGTGAGCGTGGGGGCGGCCTACCACCACGATCCAGCGGTCGTGATCGCGCTGCTCGAGGCCACCGCCCTGACGGTGCCGCGCGTGCTGCGCGAACCGGCACCCAAGGGGTTGCTGATGAATTACGGCGAATCAGCGATCCTTTACGCCCTGCGCTTTTGGATTGCCCATCCGATGGACAACGTGGGGATCTGCAGCGAGGTGAACCAGGCAATCTGGACCGCCTTCAAGCGTGAAGGCATCGAGATCCCCTACCCCAAGCGGGTGCAGTACACCGTGAACGGGGGGCCAGCACTGCCCTAGCTGCCGCACGAACGCCAGCGAATCGCCACCACCGCGTCGAGTCGCTGCCAGCGCTCGGGCTCGACCACGCGATCAAGCAGGGCGATGCGCTGCAGGGCCTGCTGCACGCGGGCCTGGTCCAGCAGCCCAGGCTCAGGCCCCTGGGGCAGCACCAGCACCTGTTGCTCAGCCGGATCGGCCATGACCTGGAGCTCCAGATCGGCCAACTCGCGCCCGAAGAACTCGCGTCGCATGCGGCTGGTCAGTGCCGGCCCCAGGGCTTCGGCGAAGGTCTGGAGCCCGGCCTCGTCACCGCTGCAGCCGCAATTGAGCGCCAACCAGATCAGCAGTTTGGCCCAGCTTTCGGCGCTCCACAGGGGTTCGAAGCTGCTGCGGTGCTGCCTGACCAGCTCGGCGATGGCAAAGTCAACCAGCGTGCCCTGAACAGACTCGCGGCTGGGACGACCGGTCATGGCAACCGCAGCAGGTCAAGCCACACTGCCAGCGCGGCGTTCACAGGGCAGACTGCAATCAACTGCTGGAGCTTGGCCCCATGGCCCTGGACCTCAACGATCCCGATCTTGAGTTTGCCGATCTGGTCACGGCCTACCAGAGCTGGGTGATGGCCGTGATCAACGACGAAAAACTGGGGGGCGACAAGCTGCTCACCGACGAGATCGTCGACGACGCCCTCAACGCCATGCGCTTTCTGCCCGATGTGGTGACCAGCGCGATCGAAACGACCCTGGCCCGGGTGTACGACGTCGATGCCGACGAACTGGCGGGCCTGCTGTACCCCGAGGACTAGGCCGCAGCAACACCGCGGCAGATGCTCGCCAGGCGCCTCTGCCCGCGGCAACGATTCATAGGTTTCGCACGCGCACACCCTGTGCTCGAGCGAAGCCATGACCGCCTATCCCACCGCCCAACCGCAACGCAACCGCAGCGCGCGACGCCGGGCCCTGGCCCCCGTTGCCCTGGGAGCCCTGCTGGCAACGGCCGCGGCCACGGCACCCAGCCTGGCCGCGACGCCAAGCCCGGTGCGCTGGAACACCGGCGGCGCCGTGTGGACCACCAGCGCTGATGCCCTGCAGACCTTTTTGACGAGTGGCGAAGTCAACGACCGCGGACTGGACGACGGCATCAACCGCTCGGGCTGGACAGCGCCGCAGGTGCGCGAAGGGCTCAACAAGGCCTACAGCGTGGATCTGATCAGCCTCAGCCGGTTCCTATATTCGGACGCAGGCACACGCTTTCTGACGGAGCATACCCGCAGTTACGTCCCCTACGCGACGCTCAAAACCCAGGCCAATGAGGCCCTGCGCTCGGCGATCATTGCCGATGCGGTGGATGGCAGCATCTCGGGAGCCGGAATCCTGGCCAATCTGCCGGTGGATTTTCGCCTGGCCGACATCAGCGCCACCGCCCCGCTGGATGGAGCCCAGAACGTCTGGCCCCGCAGCGGCTGCCGCGGTGATCGGCAATGCAGCTCGCTGCTGTCGTGGGCGGTCTTTTTGCCCGCCAACCTGCAGGCGGTCAGCCAGAACCGCTGACCCCGATCACACCAACCCACCCGGGCTTGGCTCAGCGCGTCAGAACGCGAACAAGGCGTCCGAGCTGTGGTCCTCAGGCCGATCGCGCCTGTCATGGCTGAGCATGCGGCGCAGTTCAAGACTCTGGCGCGCCACCGGACCATCACGCAATCCGCTGCCGGCTTGGCAGCCGGCAACCCAACTGAATGGCGCCTTGATCGAGCAGACGCCCAAGCCGTTGCGCAACCGCCTGCTCCTGACGGTTGAGCCGGCCGCTCTGGGCCAACAGCCAATCAATGTCTGCCTCGGTGATCACACCACTGCCCAGTGACTCAAGGAAGAGCTGGCCCAGGGTCATTTCCATG
>VGQR01000386.1 GCA_016882345.1 Cyanobacteria bacterium K_DeepCast_35m_m2_023 | reverse complement strand
GGAGCAGAAGTGGAAGCACACTGAGCATTAAAGCCACCACCACAAGGGCGCTCAGAAGCTGACCGGCGACGACCAGCCAGCGCCGAGGCGCCGAACCAGGCAGCAACTTCATCTCAATCCCTCAGCACGCAAGGCACGCGCACAGCGCGAACTCGACCTAACAACATCATGCCTTCAACACATTCGCGCTGAGGCGCTCTATCGCCAAGGCAGCAGAGGGATGGCCCGATCGCAGCGCAGTGGATCGATCCAATCGCCATCCATCAACCGGAAGGGCCAATCAACCCCTAAAGCGAGGCCACCGGGCCTCCAGAATGAAACCCTGGCAAATCACTATCGGCGAGAAAATTCTGATTCACTTGTTCCCATTGATACCCACGCGCGCAATGGTCGACGAACCACTGACCCAATAGAGACACTTGGGATCCACAATTTTGCAGATTCGCAAGAGGCATCTAGCCAAAGACCAAAAAGCACAATTGCCAGTTGCAAATCAACACCAATACCCCAGCGGAGATCAGCAGCGAACAAGGACTGAGTACCAACGACTTCTCACCCGAAAAACCATGCAGCAACTGGAAGACCCATTACTGATCTCACTTGACAAAGCACTAGAACTTCATTCCAAACACGCCAGATCAATGGATCACGAATCAAGTGGCGCCAAAACCACGCAGCATTAATACATCCAACGAACAATGCAGCCGCAAACCCCAACAGCGAGTCCTTCGAGAAGCTTATGGAGCGAAATGTTCTGGCTTCGCCATTAGCTGCCTGACCGACAGTCAACGCAATGCGACACGTGCGTCAATGCGTGACACGATAGAAATAACCATCGTTGTGAGCACAACGACAACGATGACGACTGCGATGCCCGGTGCCGGGTTCGAACCAGCGACATCCTGCTTGTAAGGCAGGCGCTCTACCGCTGAGCTAACCGGGCGGCTCAGCCATTCTGCAACGCGACACCTGCCACAAGCCATGGCCAGCGGCCAGCAGCACGACCGAGCCACTTGGCTGCTTGCCCTGCCCTTTGGACTGCTCTGGGCCCCCTGGCTGGGGCTGGCCGGCATCGCAGCCGGAGCACTGGCTTTTCTGATTGGGGGGCTTTGGCTCTCCCCTGATCTCGACACCCGCTCCAACCCGAGCCGCCGTTGGGGGCCGCTGCGACTGCTCTGGTGGCCCTACCAGCGCTTGCTCCGCCATCGCTCCTTGCTCTCGCACTCACCGTTCCTAGGAAGCGCAGGGCGGCTTCTGTATGTGGGAACGCTGATCGCAGGGATGGCCTGGCTGCTTCAGCCCTGGGGCGCGCCGAGCCCACTGCAACTCGGCCGAAGTCTGCAAATGCTCTGGCAGGAGCAACGCGGCCTAAGCCTCGCAGTGCTGATCGGTGTGGAAGCCAGCGCCTGGCTGCACCTAATCCAAGACGGCGACCCCTTGCCAAAACGCCCACGGCTGCTGCGCCGCCCTAAGCAACGCCGCCGCAGACTCCGCTAACCGGATGCACCCGCAGCCCCATGGCCCTGCTCGACTTCGACGGTGACTACGGCCGCACTTACAACGAGCGGATCCGCCATCTCATTCCTGCTTACGACGCCATCTTTGAGCTCGCTGCGGCGGCGGCAGCCACAGAGCAACCCCAAGCTCGCCGAGCACTCGTGGTGGGTGCTGGCACGGGCACGGAACTGCCGTCTTTGCTGCAGGCCATGCCAATGGCCCAGTTCACGCTGGTGGAGCCCAGCGAGCAGATGCGTGGTTTCTGCACGGATCTGCTTGCACGCGTGGGAGCGACTGACCGGGTGCTGTGGGGCCCCAAGAACCTTGACGACCTGGAGGATCCATCTGGCGAGGGCTTCAACCTGGTGATCAGCCACAACGTGCTGCACGTGCTGACTCCTGCCAATCAAGACCAGCTGCTTGGCCAGATGGCGGAGCGAGTGGCGCCTGGAGGATGCCTGCTGTTGAGCAGTTACTGCGAAACCGAGCCACCGGGTGTGGAGCTGGGAATGCACATCGGACTGGCCCGGTTTGCACTCCTCGGCATGGACCAGAGCACCATCGACGCCGTGGCGGCCTCACAGAACAGCAAGGTGTTCTCCATGGACGCAGACCGGCTGGAGCAGCAGCTCACAAAAGCCGGCCTCGAGCCTCCCATTCAGTTGCTGCAAGCCCTCTTCAACCGGCTGTGGCTGAGCCGGCGCACGGCCTAGGAATGCGAGGGTGGCGCCACCGCCTGATCGCCCACCCATGGCTGCCGAGCCTGCTGCCACAGAAGCTCTGAGCGACCTGATCGATGTGGTGGCCAGGCTGCGCAACCCCGAAAGTGGCTGCCCCTGGGATCTGGAGCAGACCCACGCCTCTCTGGTGCCATACGTGCTGGAGGAGGCCCACGAGGTAGCCGATGCAATCCGCCACGGCGATGACGCCCACCTCAAGGAAGAACTGGGCGATCTGCTGCTGCAGGTGGTGCTCCACGCCCAGATCGCCCAAGAGGAGAACCGCTTTGATCTGGCCCAGATCGCAGCCGGGATCAGCGAGAAACTGGTGCGCCGCCACCCGCATGTATTCGCCGACGCCGAGGCGGCCGATAGCGCGGCAGTGAAAGCCAGCTGGGAAGCGATCAAAGCCGCGGAGAAGGCGGCGGATCCAGCGGGCGCCCCCTCCGCCAGCCCCCTCAGCGATCGCCTCGCCGGCAAGGTGCGCGGTCAGCCCGCCCTCGCCGGCGCCATGACCATCTCCAAGAAAGCGGCCGCGGCCGGATTCGAGTGGGACGACATGGCCGGTGTGTGGGAGAAGGTGCA
>VGQR01000385.1 GCA_016882345.1 Cyanobacteria bacterium K_DeepCast_35m_m2_023 | reverse complement strand
CAACGGCACGTCCTCCCTGCACCTTGAGGCCGGTTACTTCCGAGTGCTCTGTGAGAACCAGCTCGGGAACGGAGACGTGGGCATCCGAGTCAGGCACACGGGTGACGTGCTCGGCAAACTCGAGCGGGCAATCCCGCAAGTGCTCGCTCAGATGGAGGAGTTCAAGAACCTGCAGGCCTTGCTGCAGAGCCGGACACTGTCGAACGAACAGTGTGGCACGCTCATCCGCAAGGCTCTCGACCTGCGCGGCTTGCCCGATACGACCTTCAACAAGGAGCGTTTTGCCGGAGTCCGGCGCAACGAGGGAGACCGCAACGCATGGATGCAATTCAACGTAGTGCAAGAGAACATGGTACGGGGAGGGTTTAGGGTACACTTTGAGCAGAAAGCCAAGGACGGGCTGATAGGGTTCCGCGAGCTCCGCGCCCTGACTAGTGCAGACCGCCTACTCTCTGCTAATCGGGAACTCACAGCGACTGTAAAACAATTGGTAGCCTAACAAAAGGAGAACAGACCATGCCAATGAAACAAATTAAGACACACGAAACATTTGAGAAAGTTCTTGCAAAGAAAAACATAGCCTACACCTTCCGTGTCGGTCACATCAAGGCAGCGCCTGCCGACCTAGCACGGGTACTTGGGAAGGGCTGCACGTCGGACAAGTACAAATCAAGTCGAGACTATTTCTTCTCATTCAACGGCGAGCCTGTCACGCTCTACGATTGGAAATCGACTAGCCTTTACGAGGATAGGTTACCGAAACCCAAGGACTTCTGGGCACAGACCACTCCGGTTGTGTTCAATGTAGGCGGAGTCACAGAGATATATCGAAACCAGCCCGCCTTGCTAGTCCAATATCTGCACTCACTGGGATGCCCTGCCTCGCTTTACTTTTACGAGACTGACTCAACCTTTAGCCTTGTTGGAGGGTGACGGCTCAGGGGGCAGTGCGTAGGCGAGCGGGCACTCTCTCGCAGCGACCAGCTCGGCCGAGCACGCCGCAACGCCGAGTGTATCAGCGGCACGGGCTGCAATACCTGCCACACCGACAAGCCACCAATCGTTAGCTATCCGAGCCCGGTAGTCCTGGACGGACAGACCGAGCCGGGCAGCAACGCGCTTGTCCAACACAACTAACACTTGCCGGACAAGTTCGAGCCGTGACTCTACTTCCCCGGCTTTACCACGCACACCAAGGGAGGCCTGATGACTCATAAGAACAGAGAACGAGGATACAATGCGACGCTCGCAGGCAGTCTGGAGAAAGATGAAGGCCATGCTGGCCGCGTTCTGGGCGAAGCAGTGAAGCTGCAGACCAGGCCGGACGGACTTGAGCCCAATGACCGAGTCAATGATACGCATCCCCGCGAGGACGTCACCACCGGGACTGTCGATGTAGACAGTGACAACTGGGGTACGGGCGGACACAGTGTAGAGTTCCTGGATGAACCGAGAGGCGGCGACGTCATCTATCTCACCGACAAGCCGGACGAAGTTCTCTTGGCTGAGCTCGACGACCTCGAACGGCTGAATGCGTATGGTGCCTTCTTCCCCGAGGACTACTGGGGAGAGGACTAAGGACAGTAAAACAAGGCAAAGGCGAAACAAAACCATGAGGAACCTCCAAGAACTACAGGGAGAATACCATATGCTAGACATCTATGCAATTAAAACCGACGGACTGCGGTACTACACAGCGCAATGCCCAACCGGATACAACTGCGCTTTAGCACTTAGAAAAACCTACATTCGGTAAGAGAGACAGTAATGACGAACAAGCTTGCAGAATTTTGTATGTTTCTGATGTTCCTTATACTAGCACTTTCTTTGAGTACTATAGTCATATACTTCGTAGGGCTGCTAGCAGACGCGCTTTGAGCCCCCTCGAAAAGCCCGAGCGGAGCCCGCAGGGCGGAGCGGTAGGTCTATCCTTAACACAGACAGCATATCAAGGAGTTAGTACCATGACACTCAAGATTGAATCTAGCAAAGTTTACATGACCCGAGCGGGTGACCTAGTCAAGATTCGCTCGACTACGATTGACGACGGGGACTGCCCAGTACTGGGGCTCTACCTGTCAGGCCACAATAAAGACAAGCTAGGGATGTGGCAGGCTGATGGCTCCATCTCGGTCTACGCAATCGACGAAAAT
The DNA here is from genome assembly GCA_016882345.1 of Cyanobacteria bacterium K_DeepCast_35m_m2_023. The sequence goes on along the minus strand of VGQR01000385.1, from coordinate 660 downwards.
GATAAGCTGGTCTCGGAGTGGACAGGCGCATTACAGTACCAGACCAAGTACTCGGCAGGGCTTGACCTCTGCACGCCTACCTACATTGACCTGCCTCCGCTTTGCCGAACAATAGTCGACACCGGAGTCTATCTCAAGGATGTTATGCCAGCCTCGATGGCCATTAGTATTCGCGACCGTATAGTAGTACCTGCGAGTCTGCAAGTCTCTCACCTGCCATTCGCCATGGTCTGCTCCCGCTCGGGACTGGCCGCTAAGGAGGGAATCATTGTGCTCAACGCGCCAGGCATTATTGACGCGGACTACGAGGAGACAATCAAGGTTGTCCTGTACAACACGAACCCTACAATAAGTATTCACATCCCAACCGGAGCACGCATTGCCCAGCTCGTCTTTGCCTATGCATACCGTCGGACGGAGCTGGTCAAGGAGGAGCAACGCACGGGTGGATTGGGAAGTACTGGCACCGGCGAACCGCCTTACAAGTAAGAAGGGGACAAACCATGAAGGTCTACATAATCTGCTTTGACGGCGAGACTATTGCCTATCCCAAAATCTTCCTAGACCGTGAGCTGGCGGAGAAAAGGCTAAAAGAAATTCAAGATAGGTGGGACAGAGAGGCGCATGAGTTGCAGATGAAAAGCTATGCTCATTGGTATT
>VGQR01000384.1 GCA_016882345.1 Cyanobacteria bacterium K_DeepCast_35m_m2_023 | reverse complement strand
GTTGAACAGGCCCACCGCGAGAGTGGCCCAGATGCCGCAGGTTCCGTGCACCGAGAAGGCGCCAACGGGGTCGTCGATCTTGAGGGAGTCGAGCCAACTCACCGAGAACACCACGAGGATGCCGGCGATGAAGCCCACCACCCAGGCGGCAGGCATCGAGAAGCCATCGCAACCGGCGGTCACACCCACCAGACCGGCCAGGATGCCGTTGATGGTCATGGTGAGGTCGGGCTTACCACCGGTGAACTGGCTGAGCAGGGTGGCAGCGATGCCGCCGCCGGCAGCGCCGAGGGTGGTGGTGACAGCGATGTAAGGCACCTCGGGGGCCATGGACAGCCAGGAACCGGGGTTGAAGCCGTACCAGCCGATCCACAGGATCAGGCAGCCCAGGGTGGCGATCGCCAGGTTGTGACCCGGGATGGCCTGGGTTCTGCCATCCACAAACTTGCCGATGCGGGGGCCGAGCAGCATGGCGCCGATCAAACCAGCCCAGGCACCGAAGGAGTGCACCACGGTGGAGCCGGCGAAATCGATGAAGCCGAGCTTGTTGAGCCAGCCCTCACCCACGTTCCACTGCCAGGAGCCAGCAATCGGATAGAGGATCCCCACCAGCACCAGCGAGAAGATCACGAACTCGCCAAACTTGATCCGCTCAGCCACCAGGCCGGACACGATCGTGGCGGCGGTGCCGGCGAAAGCTGCCTGGAAGAGGAAATCGATGCTGGGCACCAACTTGCCATCGGTGACCATCTCAGGGGTCACGGTGGGGTCAAAGAAGAGGCCGCCGAACTTGAACCAACCAGGGATCACCCAGCTGGCGTTGTACATGATCTTGTAGCCGATGAACCAGTAGGCCGTCACCGCCAAGGCGAAGACGATCAGGTTCTTGGCCAGGATGTTGACGGCGTTCTTCTGGCGGCACATTCCGGCTTCCACCATCGCGAAGCCAGCGTTCATGAAGATCACCAGAACGGCGCACACGAACAGGAACATGTTGTTGGCCAGGAAGCCAGCGTTGAGCTCAGGAAGCTCGGCGGCATGGGCGGCCAGGTTGAACAGACCCAGACCCATCAAGGCGATGGGAACACAGGCCAGCCAGGTAAGCGTGCGGTTGGAAGAGAACCCTCGCAGCTTGCGGAGCAGCAGCTGGGGCGCCTCCAACAGACTCGCTTCCTGCAGACTCCTCGGCCGGGGCCGAGAAGAGGGCGAGGTGACAGTCATGAATGTGGAAGGGCTGGACATCGGGGCCTAGGGCTAGCCAGGGCCGCCTTGATGCCAATGATTCGAGACAGCGGCGCCAAGAGCTGTATCAAAAGCGACAAAGCCCAAAAGGGATTTCACGAGCTATAGGCCTCGCTCCAATGGTTTTCAGCAAGATCCGTTCAGCCCGCTACTCATTCCATCGCGAAGAGATGCAAAGAAAGCGGGAAAGCGTTCACCATGAACAGCAACCCCTCGCTAAAACTTGCCCAGAAGGACAAAACGTTGGGTGAACCGCCCCAGGGCCCTGGTTCACCGGAAGTAGCCCACCGCACGGCGAAGCAACGCTCCTTCCCACGAAGCGGACCATCTGCTCAGCAGATCTTCAAGCCACCCTTCGAGGCCCAATCCAATGACCAAACTCCAGTACCGCGGCGTTAGCTACGACAACGCCACCCACGAACAGGCCAGCCCCCAGCCGGTTGACCACGCCTATCGCGGCCAGCACTACGACGCACCCCTGCGCCATGAAGCGGCTGCCGTCGACACCGAGGTGGAGCTGCAGTACCGCGGCCACACCTACCACCACCGCCAGGCCGAGGCTGCCCAGCAGGTGAACCAGGGCTGATCCGCCCCAAAACCGATTTCGGTGCCTGTTGTTACGACAGTGCAAGACTCCTCCCCCTGCAATAGGGGGAGGTTTTTTGTTGCGCGATGCTCCGCTGCGAAACGGATCTGAGCCTCACTCCCAAGGGCGATAGTTACCAGCTGCTGCCCCGCTCCGTGATCGGCATGCTCTGGCTGCAAACGCACTTCGAAACCAGCACCTGGGATCTCATCTGCGCAGGCGCCGTGCGGCTCAAAGCCGAAAGCTGTGATGCACTGTGCCGTGATGCCGGCACGGCAGGGCTGACTGTGGCCAAGATCCCTGCCGTACTGGCCAGCTGACTCCCGGAATCAGACCAGCTGATGGCGCTTGCTCTTCCAGCGGAGCACCGTCCACACCAGGAAGACCAGAACCGCAGGCAGGATTCCGATCAGAGCGAACAACCGGAATTCATCACTCACCGAAGAGGCAGCGCTGCTCAGGATTTGCTCGATCACATAAACGCCATACAAACCGAGAAGAATCCAACCCTCCAGGCGCGTGATCACACCGCCGGTCCAGAAGATCGCCAGACAGGCCAGAGTGGTGGCCACCATGATCGGGAAATCGCGAACCAGCATCACCGGGTCAACGCCCAGGCCCCGTTCGCCGGATGCCAAGCCGCACACACCAAGGATCACCAATTGGTTGAGCAGGTTGCTGCCCACCACGTTGCCGATGGCCAGATCGGCCTTGCCGCGGTAAGCCGCCACAAGAGAAGTCACCAGCTCCGGCATCGAGGTTCCAGCAGAGACGATCGTTAGACCGATCACCGTTTCGCTGACACCCAAGCCCTGGGCCGCAGCCATCGACCCTTTCACCAACACCTGCGAGCCCAGGACAAGCAGACCAAGCCCTGCAGCCAACTTGGCGGCAGCGACAGGAGCAGGAGCTGCACCTTCGGTATCCATGTCGTCCGAAGCTTCGGAGGGTTCTTCCTTGGCGCTGCGGATTTCCCAGAGCAGGTT
>VGQR01000383.1 GCA_016882345.1 Cyanobacteria bacterium K_DeepCast_35m_m2_023 | reverse complement strand
GTCGGGCTGCCGCCCCGGATGCGTGCCGTGCGTTGGCTCGATCTCAGCGGGTGGGGTTGAGCGGTTGGCTCGGTGCACTTGCCGGCGCCAGGGTGGGGGCGTTGGCCGGAGGGTCGCTGTAGGTCACGCGGCAGATGTAGTGGTCGTTGCCGGTTCCCACCTCGACGGTGGTGCACTCGGTTGCGGTGACCAGGGCTCCGCTGGGGATCATCTGGGTGGCGCGCTCAATGGCGTTCTGTTGGTCCCAGATCGATTCACCAATGGCCACACCAGCGCGTGCCGCCAGGGGGCAGCACAACAAAGCCAGGACAGCGGCCATCCGTAACGGCATGGGAACCTGGCAGCGCTAGACAAAGCATGTTTAGCGCGTTTGAACCGCCGTGCCCGCCCAGGCCCAACCGTTTTCGACGCACCGGGCACGCAAGCGCTTTGGCCAGCATTGGTTGATCGAGCCGCGCGTGCTGCAGGCCATCGTTGCGGCCGCCGAACTCGGGGCCGACGACAGCGTGCTCGAGGTTGGCCCCGGCCGTGGAGCCCTGACCGAGGCTCTGCTGGCCACCCCGGTTGCCGCCTTGCGGGCGGTGGAGCTGGATCGCGATCTGATCGAAGGACTGCAGAAGCGCTTTGGTCACGACCCCCGGTTCAGCCTGGTCAGCGGCGACGTGCTCGACGTTGCACTGCCCGCGGCCACTGCCGTGGTCGCCAACATCCCTTACAACATCACCGGGCCACTGCTCGAGCGTCTAGTCGGTCGGCTTGATCGGCCTGTGGCCACGCCCTACCGCCGTCTGGTGCTGCTGGTGCAGCGCGAGGTGGGCGAGCGTCTCTGCGCCTTGCCCGGCAGCAGCAGCTATTCGGCCCTGAGCGTGCGCATGCAGCTGCTGGGGCAGGCCAAGGCGGTATGCCCGGTGCCACCCCGCTGTTTCAGTCCGCCCCCCAAGGTCCACTCCGAAGTGGTGCGGTTTGATCCGTTACCAGCGGATCAGCGCCTCGAGCCGTCGTTGGCCCGGCAGGTGGAACAGCTGCTCAAACGCAGTTTTCTGGCTCGGCGCAAGATGCTGCGCAATGGTTTGGCGGGCCTGCTGCCTGTCGCTGAGCTCGAAGCCGTGGCCGACCAGGCCGGGATCAGCCTGCAACAGCGTCCCCAGGACATCGCCCCCTCAGCCTGGGTTGCCCTGGCGGCAGGCTTGAATCGACTGCATCAGGGCATGGCAGGGGAGGAGCGCGATGGCTGATCTGGTGGTCTGGGCACCGGCCAAGATCAACCTGCACCTCGAAGTGTTGGGCCTGCGCCCCGACGGCTTTCACGAGTTGGCCATGATCATGCAGAGCGTGGACCTGCGCGATCGCCTGGTGCTGTCGCCCACGGCCGATGCATCGATCGCCCTGCAGTGCGACCGCGCTGATCTACCGACTGATGGCGCCAACCTGATCGTCAAAGCGGCCCAACTGTTGCGGGCCCGTGCCGGTTTGCCCGAGCTGGGGGTGCACATCCAGCTGCACAAACGCATCCCCATCGGTGCAGGGTTGGCTGGCGGCTCCAGCAATGGTGCTGCGGCCCTCGTCGGGCTCAATGCCCTCTGGGGACTGGGATGGCAGCGCGCCGAGCTGGCAGCGCTGGCTGCCGAACTGGGCTCCGACATGCCGTTCTGCCTGGAAGGGGGAAGCCAGCTTTGCTTTGGACGTGGCGAGCGTCTCGAGCCCTTCCCCACGGCCGGGCCCGCCCTGGGTGTGCTGTTGGTCAAGCATCCAGCGACCAGCGTCAGCACCCCATGGGCCTATGGCCGCTGTCGGGAGCTGCGCGGCGACTTCTATCACACAAGCGAGGACGATTTTGAGCAACGGCGCCAGTCCCTGCGCCAGGGGCCGTTGCTCAAGGCTCTCGAACGTCAGGGTCCCTGGCCGGCGCTGCGCAACGACCTGCAGTCTGTGGTGGAACCCGAGCTCGAGCCCGTGCGCCAGGGCCTGGCACTGCTGCGCCAGGCATCCGCCCCTCTGGCGGTCGCCATGAGTGGCTCAGGACCCACCTGTTTTGCCCTGTTCGCCTCCGATGAACTGGCAGCCGCTGCCGCCCAGCAGCTGGCCTATGGCCTGGCTGAGGCTGGACTTGAGAGTTGGGTCTGCGCCACGCTGCCGGCTGGAGTCAGCCTGGAGACGTCATGAACCAGAGCGTTCCCGAGCAACAACCGCGCAAGGGCCCTCTAAGTTTTTTCTCTGGCGCGGCCACAGCTGCGCTGTTGTGCTGGCTGGGATTGCGCCTCAGCCTGAGGCTTGTGCAGTACTACGACCTGCACCCCCCCAGCTACAGCAGCCGCATCGCCCAGAGCATCGCAACCGCACTCAAGACCCTGATCGTGGGGATGTCGTTCCTGGCCACCTTCAGTTTCGGTTTCATCTCCCTGGGGCTGACCCTTGTGTTGATCCGCTCGCTTGTTGAGCGTCTGCGCCCGAGCAGCGCGGACGAATCAGCCTAGTCTGTGTGTCATGAGCCTTCACGACCTGGGCCTACTGGTTACGCTGTTGTTGCCTGCGATGTTGCTGTCAGTGCTGTTGCTGGCCACGTTCGCAGCGGGTGGCTGAAACCCTGGTGCGCTGAGGGCTGAGATAAGTTGGCTGCACCCGGCCCAAGCCGGACTACATCCGCCGCCGTGGCAGAGACCCTTCTCTTCAACGCCCTGCGCGAAGCCATCGATGAAGAGATGGCGCGCGACCCACACGTCTGCGTCATGGGCGAAGACGTGGGCCACTATGGCGGCTCCTACAAAGTCACCAAGGATCTTTACGACAAGTACGGCGAGCTGCGAGTGCTGGATACCCCG
>VGQR01000382.1 GCA_016882345.1 Cyanobacteria bacterium K_DeepCast_35m_m2_023 | reverse complement strand
CAAGTAATTGATAGCGCCTGGGGGGGAGGGGGGGAGAGCGGAGGGGGGAGGGGAGTCAATCCAACAATTCGAGGGATGTGATGGCCGAGCCACCGGCCGCACCCCTGCGTAATCGATCAGGTGATGGGAAGATAAACCCAGCTCCCGTCTTATCATGGAAGACGCACCCTCGCCGCCGACGCGCTGCACGAACCGGTCGCGCAGCACGTAGTAGTCCTCCTCGTTTTTGGCCTTGGACAGGGCCACAAGGAGCACGTAGTGGTCGGCGTGCCGGTAAAGCGCGTCTGGGTCGTACTTCTGAGTGTTCCATGACAAATGCAATAAGCACCACCTGTGGTCAGATGCATTGGTTTAACAAAGAGATTAATCAAGAGTGAGATAAGTGCTGCTGCTCCGCAGCTGGCCACCCATCAATCAATCCATCAATCCATCCATCCACACCAAAACGTACATGGGGGCGTGGTCGAGGTCAAGCTCGTAGGTGGCGTTCATCCCCGGCCCCCGGTCGAGAAAGTGTGCCATGTCGCTGTCCCACCAGTCCAGGAACGCAGAGTCCGGGTCTGATTCCCCGGCAGCTGTCATCTGCTGCAGGCACCAGACGATGTTGGGCTTCGTCTCCCCCGCGAGGATGGCGAGGGCCACGGTCACCAGGCCGTCGTCGCCATCCAGGCTGAGTATGTGGGTGAGGGGGTGGGGATGAGTGGGGTGCCCCCCCCGCCCTTTCTCCCTCGGGTCCTGGACTTACGTGGAAAGGAACCAGAACTTCAGGTTCTTGATGCTCTTGGAATGGCAGCAATCCTCGAAGCATACGGTGCGGCACAACGAAGCCACCGCCTGCACGTCATGTGTATTAGCGTGTGCATGGATGAGCGTCGACACGTCAGCAACGAGCACCACCGATTTCCACTGGACGCACCCGGGACTCCTTGAGAGAGACGAAGGCGCGGAGGAAACGGCGGCGGCCGTGCTCGTCGGGGGGTTCCGTCTCGAAGGCGGTGTAAGCGCCCACGGACTCGCGAAGGAAGTCCAGGGCCGCGGGCAGCGTCTGAAATCCCTCAATGAGCAGGTCGTCCGACGACGCCTGCAGCTCGCCCAGCACGCGCTTCACCACCGACAGGCTGCAGTTGATCCCGAAGTCATTCACCACCTGCCGGTGGACGGCAGTGGGGCCGAGCCGCTTCTTGGAATCTTGGACCTGCTTCCGGAGGAGCCGCTGCAGCTGTGGTGTGTGGGATAGGTTGGGTTGATCGATAATGTGATGAGGAATGGAAAAGCGGAAAGAAAAGCGGAATCCACCCCGCCCACACCTCTATACACTCGTACCCACACACTATGACGTACTAGCAGGGTGATGTTGGCGCGGAAGAGCAGGGGAGCGCGACCGTCCTTCTTGCGCTGGGACTGGATGGCGAAGAAAGTGCCGGTGCAGTCCGCCGAGTGATCGAGATGGGAGCGGCGCAAGCTGAGGAGCCACCGATCGGGTTGCCCTGGCTCCGTGTAGAAGACCAGCTGCGCGCTGCAGCCTGAAGTGGCAGGCGGCGCCACCACATAGTCCCCATGCCCCATCTCGTCGTCCTCGTCCTCATCGTCGTCGTCCCCCAGCGCCACCATGTCGCTGTTGGCCGCGGAGTACACGTAGGAGCTGCACCGATAGTTGCGGAAGAATCGCTTCCCTTTGCTTGTCTCCTTGTACCCGTCGAAGGCGAACTGGAAGGGGATGTTGCCCAGCTGTTGCTGTATAGGGTGTAAGTGCGCGTGGCGAAGAGCGAGTCAAGATCAGTCCCGCAGTTTGGTGTCGTAGGAATGTGTATCCGTTATGTGGCATGCACACACGCCCAGCTCGCCCTCCATCACTTTACCTGGTAGACGTAGACGACGAACGGAACCTCTTCCTTGGTCACGGGGACGTTCGACGGGTCGGAGGGGAGGCCGATGCTTTCAAGGGTGAGCCGCGAAGGGATGTACGATGGCTTGGGGGGCTGTGTGTAGGAGGACGGGTTCTGCCGCATGTCCTGGTAGCGGGCGCGGGCCTCGTGCTGACCCGTCAGGCCGAGCGGCAGTGGGGGCACCCTGCCCCGGCGCCCTTCTACACCACGCCCGAATCCACCCCGCGCTACACCTGCATCCATGCAGACGTGCGTGGTTGGTAGGTTTATGGATGAGCCTTCGATCGATCAACGACCGGCCGGAGCGGGCCGCATGGCAACACCAACTACGCACCATCGACAGCCTCTGCGGCCTGGCTCAACGCTTCGAGCCCGGACAGCGGCTCCCCGGCTGGCAGCATGCCTGTCAGTGGAGTGAGTGGGGAAGTGGCGGCGATTGAGCTTGCCGCCAAAATCGAATGGGCGGCTCGGCGCGCGCAAGAATCGATTCTTGCGTCACTGATCGATGCTTGAGCGCGCCAGGAGCTACCATTGATCCGAAGATAGACACAACGACCACGTGGGTCGACAATCGCGCGCCCCAAAACACACTAAATCACATTTTCATTGCACCGGCTCGGATCGAGCGGAAAGCTCTGAGTCAACGACCCGGTCGGGGGGTTCGGCTCTGGGTCAACGGACTCGGCTGGCCAAGCCGTCTCGGCCGAGAAAGAGGTGCGGAAGTTGAGCTTGCGTTGAGGTGCGGACGTTCAGACGTTGAGCTTCCGCAGGGTGCATGGCGACGGGGCATTCAATGCCCTTCCAGGCAAATTATGGCGGTTGAGTCGTTAATGTATCCCCATTCAATGCTCGGCCCTTGGACCACACCCCTCCAGCCCCAGGGCGCTCCATTCCGGCGGCGCCCTCCGTGATCATCCATCATGGGCCACCGGTTGT
>VGQR01000381.1 GCA_016882345.1 Cyanobacteria bacterium K_DeepCast_35m_m2_023 | reverse complement strand
GTCCTGGCCTGGGCAACGGGGTTGGGACGCGTTGCCAGGCCGCTGAATCCCTGGGCCCGACCCTGAGGAGCGAGTGTCGTTGTCACCACCGCGATCCCGATCAGGTGGGACACCAGGGTGACCGCTAGCTTGGTCAGACTGGGTGAATCACGCATCAACCCATTGTGGCTGCAGAACCCCTGAAAGCCGGGGTCAGGGCGCAACGACCAATGGGATGGGCCGTGGATTGTGATGCTGATGGGCGCAGCTGTCGAGGCGCGGGCGGTCGATCCGCACCCGGTAGACGCCGTGGGCCGGGCCGAAATGATCGATCAGGGCCTCGCGGGCCTCGTGGTGGAGCTCTTCGAGGCTGGGTGCTGCAATGCGGCGGATGCCAGACACATTTGCTTCGGCCTCCAGGAGGCCGGGCCGTTCCGTCAGAAGGCGGAACTGAACTTCTCGCATGGGCAAGTCGTGGGTGGACCAGATCCATCTTTGGACTGGTTGCTGCGTTGTGAACGTGACGGCGGATACGGGGAACCGACCGGCTCGATACAACAGCCGCGGCAGCCGTTGCAACCGGGGTACTCGCCGGGCCAGGAACCGCGGCATCAACAGACGATCGATCACCATTGCCGCAGGCGGCGGAGGCATGGATCAGCAGCACTGAACAGCAGCACAATCGCCCCGCCAAATAGCGTTATCCACCGGTTTTCCCCAGGCCGCGAGGCTGCCAAATCCGCTGGAAACAGCGCTTTGCCCCTGGTCGGCGAAAAACGGTTTTCCGCTTGACAGCGCGCAGGCGAGCTCTGCAACGACGGCGACCCGAGCGATCGCTCAACGGCCAAGCTGTTGCGCCGCAAGCGCTTTGGCCACCCGCACCCCCGTTGGCAGGGTGCGCCCGGACGATTTGACCGGATCGCTGTCGCTGTGCGCTGATGGGGTGACCGTGACGAAGGAGCGTGGATGTCTGAGGCCCCCAATGCGATGGAGCCCCATGTGAGTGTGGAAAACCAAATTCCCGATGACCTGCATCAAGCGATGGTCGCGTTCGTGAGCCTCCATCCCGAATGGGACCAGTACCGCCTGATGCAGGCGGCCCTGGCTGGCTTCCTGTTCCAACAGGGCTGCAAAGAGCCTGCGGTGGTGCGTCATTACCTCAACGGGCTGTTTCGCAGACCAGGCGCGTTGGTTGCCTAAACCCGCTGCAATCACTGGCTGATGCGCGGGGGGCAACGGGGCCCGTCGCGATCCCCAGGTCGTGCTCAAGCCCTGACAACCGGGCCGCGTCAAGGGCCATCGAGGCGAGGATGCTTTAACGATTCGCAATCTTGCTGTGATGGAACGCGCCGGCACAACACTGGAAGGACTGGCCAGCAAGACCTTGCTGCAATTGCGCGAACTGGCTCAGCGCCTCGGCATTCAGCGCTACAGCTCCCTGGACAGGACCAACCTGATCAGCGCCGTCTCCCAGGCCAATCCCCCGCAAGCTGAGCCGCAACCATCGATCGCCCACGCTGAATCAGCTCAGCCGGCACCGACCCCAGCACCGCCAGAGGCGACCACCCAGGTGGTGTTTCTGCCCCGCGATCCGCAATGGGCTTACGCGTTCTGGGAGATCAGCAGTTCCGACCGCCAGCAGGCGGAGGCGGCTGGCGCCACCCAGCTCTGCCTGCGGGTGGCGGATGTGACCGCGCTGCCCCTGGGCGCCAGCCACCCCCACGCCCTGCAGGAGATCGTGGTTGATGCCAGGGGCCACGAGTGGTATGTCCCTGTGCCACTCAGCGATCGCGATTACCGCGTAGAGCTCGGCTTCCGACTCCGCAATGGAGGCTGGTACGGCCTGGCTTACTCGGCCGTGGCCCGGGTGCCGGCAGACGAACCGAGCAACGTCATCGCTGACGTGTTCGTGCCGTTTTCGCTGGAGGCCCTGCCCCAGACCGCCGTTGAGCCCATCAGCAGTGGCGGCGTGCTACACGAACGCCTCTATCAACAGGCATCGGTCGGCAGTGCCCGCACCCGGCGCGTCGGTTCCGAAGTGCTGCACGAGCAAGACCTGTTTGCTGACCAGAGCAGCTTGCTGAATGCCTCAGGGGCCGGTGTTTGGGCCAGCGGCCGCAACGAGTCGGGCAGTGGGCTGGTGCGGCAACGCTCGTTCTGGCTGGTCGCCGATGCAGAGCTGATCGTCTATGGGGCCACCGAACCCAGCGCCAGTCTGTTCATCGGCGATCAGGAGGTGCCCCTCAGTGCCGACGGCACCTTTCGGGTGCATGTGCCCTTCAGAGATGGCGAGCAGCTGTATCCGATCCGGGCGATTGCTGCCGATGGAGAACAGCAACGCTCGATCCGCATGGAGTTTGAGCGCCGCACACCCGAAGCCAAGGTGAACACCGCGGCCGAAGCGGTTCCCGAGTGGTTCTGAGCCCCACTGCCCCGCTATGTCAACGCTGTACCGAATCGTGCGGGATGACGGCCGCAGCGATTACATCGCAGGGCAGGTGTTTCACAGCTACGACGCTGCCTATGCCGTGCTGGAGCGCTACTACGGCGACCTGTGCTGCTCTGACGAGCGTGAGTACTACCGCATCAGTGAAGAGTCACCCCCGTTGATGGTTCGGCCCCAGCCTTTGCAGGGGTGAGACGCATGAACCACCGCTCCTTTTGGATGCAGCTCTGCAGCAATGGCCGTTGATCGCGAGTGATCTGCCTAGGACTCAGGTAGACACCGCTGATCACAATGGCGCAAACACGCATGACGCACTCGACCCAGGAGGTCGCCGTTCACATGATTGCCACGGCAGCGCGGATCCTGCTGATGCTCGGTAGCGCCATTCTGATTGGCGAAG
>VGQR01000380.1 GCA_016882345.1 Cyanobacteria bacterium K_DeepCast_35m_m2_023 | reverse complement strand
TGGCCATCGCTTGCTGCCTCTGTCCCCCATGGTGATGACACCGTAGGAACGGCTGGCAGACGTCTTCAGCGGCGCCGACTCAAGGCGGGAGGCGAGCCTGGTCTTCAGCTCACCACTGGCATCGAACTGCCGATCAGTGGTAGGGCCCAGCTGTGGGGATGCCCTTGTGCATCAGCGTCAGCACCTTTGCGGTGCTGTCATTCGATGGCCTCAGGGAAAACACCTCACTCGAGCTTCACGCATCGGTGACCAGCGCCCAGGTCATCCATGCGTACTCATAAGCCCTCTCCATCTTCAGCAGCATTGCTGCGATCTGTTCATCGCTTGGCAGTTCTCGTTGACCGGGTTCGTAAGGCGTGCGGATTGCGTCCAGCCGCTCTGTGTCTGCCACTCCGACCAGCCTTGCCAGGCGCTTGAAGACGTTGCATGCCTCGAGGCGAGTGCGAGAACCTGGCGCCGTTGTTGCCGCCCCAGCCACAAGCAGATCCATCGTGAGGGTGGCCTGCATGGGCAATCACTTCATCTCGTCGGTTACTCGGCTCCAAGTCCGCTCAGCCGCACTCGTTCTGACCTTGCCTTGCCAGAAGTCGGACTTGAGCCGCTCGAACGCTTCTGAGACTGTCAATGCTTGTCCAGCACGGCTGACCTTGCCTTGACGGCCCTTGGACTCCTCGCGGTCACCAGCCCAAGGCAGAGGGTCGGGGAGGATGCCGCTGCGGCCGATCTCGGCTGCCAGGCTCACAACCCTGCTTTCAGCCTCAATCAGATGGCCTGGGTTCGCGGGGAGCCCAAGCAGGATGCACCTCCAGAAAAGCCTGTCGTTGACGATGACGAGGCTGCCCTTGATCCCACGGCCTCGGAGGCTTGTGGTGAGCGGATCGAGGCTCAGCACTTTTGCCAAGCCCTTGCCAACTTTCTGGCCGGAATCCACGCGCACTGGCCAGAAGCAGGCCACTGCCGCGGAGGAGGCGGAGGGCTGGTGCAAGCCTCAAAGCCCCTGCTGTAACTGGGTTCCTTGGGGTCCTTGCCCAGGTTTTTGCCACCAAGATGTCAATTCGTGTCGAGGCTGTCGACACGCCTCGGCACGGTTCACGTGGCCGTGGCCTTCATTGCTGCCTTCTCAGCGTGACGGGCCATGAGCAAGGACCCAGCCCGACGTCATTTCATCGCCAAACGGCAGCGCTATCATTGCCATATGGCAATGACTGTCTCTGCATCGCTTCCCGGCCCACAATGGCCTGCCAAGGTTCTTGCGCTGGAAGGCGATCGGCCGGCTGATCTGCTGGCGGCTGTCCGGCATGGGCTCCCATTCACGGCGCTGGAAGCGATCGCCAGCGAGCTGGATCTCCCCTCCGCAGAGATCGGGGTGCTGCTGGGGATCCCACAGCGCACCTTTGCCAGGCGGCGCAAAACCCTGCTGCTTAGTCCACAGGAATCGGATCGGCTGTATCGCCTGGCCCGCAACGTTTCGATGGCCGCTGAGGTGTTGGGCAGCCAGACCAAAGCGAGACAATGGCTGTGCTCGCCCAACCGAGCACTGGCGGCAGAAGAGCCACTCCGGCTGCTCGACACCGACATCGGGGCTCGTCAGGTGGAGGAGGTGCTGCTGCGCCTGAGCTACGGCGTGTTCAGCTGATGCTGGTTTGGCGGATCGCCAGTGAGATTCATTGCGACACCACCCTGGAGGGCATCGGTGGCCTTCTGGTGGCTGGCCGCTGGCATCGACGCGGGCATTCAATCCTCTACACCTCCAGTTCTGCGGCCCTGGCGGCCCTGGAGGTGCTGGTTCACGTGGAACCGCTGCAGGCGCCTGAAGATCTGCGGCTACTGGGGCTGGAGCTGCCCGATGGCCTCGCCATCGAGACCCTGGATCTGACACAGCTCCCTCACGACTGGCAGAGCCTGCCAGCACCAGCGAGCACACAGTCCATCGGCAGCGCCTGGCTGGAGCGAAAATTCAGCGTGGCCCTGCGGGTGCCTTCCTTCATCGTTCCGGTCGAAAGCAACGTCTTGCTCAATCCGCGCCACCCCGAAATGGCCAGGGTGAAGATCAGCAGCAACGAGGCCTTTCGCTTCGATTCCAGGTTGCGCTGAAAGGGCCAAAGGGCTTCCGCCCCGTCGGTTTCACCGATTGGATATTGGTCGGATGCACTTATGCTGCCCGGTGTCAACGACTTAGGCGCCTGCCTACCGAATTGTCGCCGTGCACAGGCGATTGCTTCCTGCAAGCAAGCCTGAGGCGGCAGGTCCTCCAGGGCTGGGATCTCGGCCATGCTCTCGGCGGAGAACATGCGCCGCCCCTCAAGCTGCCAGTGCTCGTCCTGCTCCAGCAGCACTGCACCCACCAAACGCTCGATCGCGGCGTCGTTGGGGAAGATGCCCACCACGATTGCTCCAGCACAGCCTCCTTGTTCTGCTGGGCGAACACTGAGCGCAGGGCAGCGGCCACCATCAGCTTGAGATCCCCCAGCCAGGTCTGTCCCTGGCAGGGCGCCACAACAACATTGGTGCCATCGCTCTCAACCCGGCGGCCGTTCTGCTGCCAGCACAGGTCCTTGCTCAGCCACACCATGCGTGGATTGGGTGGCAGGTGACTGGCCCGGCAGATGGTGCCCTGGTAGGTGAAATCGCCGGTTTCTACGCCCGGACCGTTCTCCTTGGCCGAGATGGTGCGCACCCGGGTCAAGAAGCACTCGAGCACGTGGGCACTTAGCACACCGGGTGGGTGCTGCTGGGCCAGGTCGGCCAACCAGTGGTGGCCTCCCAGGGCTTGGAGATTTTGACTGAGAATCCAGTTGGTGACTTGGTTCTCAGGGCACGGAGAGGGTGGGATT
>VGQR01000379.1 GCA_016882345.1 Cyanobacteria bacterium K_DeepCast_35m_m2_023 | reverse complement strand
GGTTTCACAGCCGGATGAGCAGCCTGTGATGCCACCACTGCCGATAGCGCCCGAAATTGAATCCCAGCCTCGGGTTCTTGCAGTCAAGACGGGTCAAGCCAGTTGGTACGGTCCTGGTTTTTACGGACGTCGCACGGCCAGTGGCGAAACCTTTAGTCGGGGTGCCTTGACCGCCGCTCACCCCTACTTGCCCTTTGGAACCAAGGTTCGGGTGACCAATCTTTGGAATGGACGATCCCAGGTGGTCCGCATCAACGACCGCGGTCCTTTCCATGGCGGCCGCGTCATCGATCTGGCCCATGGCGCTGCCAACGTGCTCGGCCTGACGGCCAGTGGTGTGGCCCGGGTCAAGCTGGAGGTTCTCGATCGGAACTGAGTTCACGTCAGTTCCACCCTCGTTTGCCCATCCGTCAATCTGGCGGATGGGCTTTTTGTTGCTCGTCGCCCCTGCCGATGTCCACTTCAGCATTACCCGTGTTGCAGGAACCGGGTCAGTTGCGTGCCTGGCGCCTGCAGCAGCAAGGTCCGCTGCACTTTGTCCCCACCATGGGCGCCCTGCATCGCGGCCACCAGCACCTGTTGCGGCGTGCAGGCCAACGCCTGGGGTCATCAGGACCCGAGCCGGTGGTGCTGGTCAGCGTGTTTGTCAATCCGCTCCAGTTTGGGGCTGGCGAAGATTTCCAGCGCTATCCACGCCAACTGGAGGCCGATTGCGCGCTGGCTGCCGAGGCGGGCGCCGCCGCCCTGTGGGCCCCTGATCCCCAAGCGGTTTATCCGCAGGGGCTCGAACAGATCACGCGGGTGCTGCCGCCGGCCGCGTTGGTCGCAGGCCTCTGTGGTGCCTCGCGGCCAGGTCATTTTGAGGGTGTTGCCACCGTGGTGGCTCGCCTGCTGGCCCTCGTCAAGCCGGATCGGTTGTTTCTGGGTGAGAAGGATTGGCAGCAGCTGCAGGTGCTGCGGCGCATGGTGGCCGATCTGGCGCTGCCGGTGGCCATTGAGGGGGTGGCCACCGTGCGCGAAGTCGATGGGCTGGCCTGCAGTTCGCGCAACCGTTACCTGGACGCTGGGCAACGCCAGCAGGCCGCGGCCCTGCCCCGATCGCTTGCTGCGGCCCGCGCTGCCGTGGCTGCTGGCGAGTGTGATGGCGCCGCCTTGCTCGCTCTGGTGCGCGAGCGGCTGCAGGCGTCTGGCCTGAGCGCCGACTACGTGGCGCTGGTGGTCCCGCATACGCTGGACCCGCTCGTGCAACTCCATGGCCTGGGTTTGCTGGCTGTGGCTGCCCATTGCGGGCCTGCCCGACTGATCGATCACGTTGCCCTGATGACCCGCGCTCCGATCGTTGCCATCGATGGTCCTGCCGGAGCCGGCAAGAGCACCGTGACCAAGGCCTTCGCCGAGCGGCTTGGGCTGATTTATCTGGACACCGGTGCCATGTACAGGGCCCTGACCTGGTGGGTGCAGCACCAGGGCGCTGACCCGGCCGATGGGGCTGCCGTGGCCCCACTGCTGGTCGACCTCGATCTGCGCCTCGGTGGCAGTGAGGCGGGCGGAGCCCAGACCGTGACCATGAATGGGCACGACGTCACGGCGGCGATCCGCAGTCCTGAGGTCACGGCTCAGGTGTCGACCGTGGCGGCCCATGCCTGTGTTCGGTCCGCCCTGACGGCTCAGCAACAGGCCATGGGCCAGCGGGGTGGACTCGTGGCCGAGGGGCGCGACATAGGTACGGCGGTGTTTCCCGATGCCGAGCTCAAGGTGTTTTTGACGGCAACCGTGGCCGAGCGGGCGCGCCGGCGCGCCCACGATCTGCAGCAGCGGGGTTTTGCTGTCCCTGCATTGGCTGAGCTCGAAGCTCAGATCGCCGAACGCGATCACCGCGATTCGACCCGTGCGGTGGCGCCGTTGATGCAGGCCGCCGATGCGGTCGAGCTGGTCACCGATGGCATGGCGATCGAGGCGGTGGTCCAGGCCCTGGTCGATCTGTTCCGGGCCCGGGTTCCCGAGGAGGCCTGTCCGGCCTAGGCGTTGCGCAGCAGCCCCTCCAGCAGGCCGCCGCAGGCATCGTCGAGCAGGTCGAGCACATGCTCAAAACCGGCTTCACCGCCGTAATAGGGGTCAGGGACCTCGCGGCTATCCCTGTGGCTACGGCAGTAGCGGGTGATGGCCTCGATGCGGGCCTGGGCGGCGGGGTTGCCCGCTTCGCGGGCCAGAGCCTGCACCGCCGCCAGGTTGTCGCCATCCATCGTCAGGATGTGATCGAAGCTGTGAATGTCGGCTAGGTCGATCTGCCGGGCGCGGCTCTCGAGGGCAATGCCACGGCGTTCGGCCGATGCACGCATGCGCGCATCGGCGCGTCGGCCTACATGCCAACCGCCCGTGCCGGCCGAATCGACCACGAAGCGATCGGCCACAGTCCGCTGGTTGATCTGGTGCAAGAACACCCCTTCGGCTGCCGGTGAGCGGCAGATGTTGCCCAGACAGACGAACAGCACGCGCGTGGTGGCCATGGCCTCAGCAGGGGAGCAGTCGCGTGAGCCCCAGCTCGGCGCGAAGTCGCACCACTCTGGCGTCTTCGTGTCGGTGATCGCTGCGCTGGCGCAGGGCCTCGCAGGCGCGGCCATGGGGCGGGTGTGAGTCTGGCCAGCCGCCGCCGAGGGCCAGGCCTTCGAGCCCCACGATGACGGCGTAGCGCACCACCCATTCGCCATCGCGGTACCCCTCGAGCAGGGCTTCAAGACAGCGCTGCTCGATGGCGGCGCGTTCGTCGGCGTCCAGGGCTTGCAGCTTCAGGCTGCCGAGTCCTTTGGCGGCCGCACTGCGCACGCTGGGGCCGACA
>VGQR01000378.1 GCA_016882345.1 Cyanobacteria bacterium K_DeepCast_35m_m2_023 | reverse complement strand
CTCCAGCTCCAGCCCTCTCTGACCTTTCGGGCCTTCCCGTTCCCAGTCCTTCAGGAGTCCCCGATCCAGCAGCCGGTAGAGGGTGGACCGGGACCGAAAGCCCAGAGCGGCCGCGGCGTCTGCAATGGAGACAGGCATAGGGTTCAGGTGGGACAGACCCGCATCTCCAGGACAGGGGAGGGGTTTCTTATACTTTAGCGGATCTTTTTAGGCTTTAGATGTTCAGCGTCTCAAATGTTTTAGGCTGTCTCTAGAGATCCTGTGGGCGCTTGAATGACCCACACTAAATACAGCAAAGGGACCCGTAAAGGCTCAGGCTTTCCTCCGCTTCAGGGTTTCCAGCCGGGCCAGGTAGGTCTGGAGGAGCGGCGTTGGGAGCGGTGCTCCGCCGTTCTCAGGGCCCTTTTGCAGCTTGCTGAGCTGGCTCTGGGAAATGCCGAGACGGGGAGCTACTTCTCTCTGGCTCAGGCCGGTGGCTTCCACAGCTTCCCGGAGCTTGGAGGCGTTATCGGTGATCTTTTGGGTCAGGCGGCGGGCGGTGGCTTGTCTGATCTCTTTCTTGCTCACCTCTTCTAGGGAGGGCTGGAGACGTGCCTGGCGGACCTTCTCAGGCCAATGGATCTCCACCCGGCTGTTCAGGAGGAGATCCAGGGCTCCTCTCGGAGCTTGTCCTTCATGGCCTGGAAATCCTGAGGGGATCAGAGCTGGGAGGCATCCCGGAAAGGTGAAGGAGAACCCCACCTCGTCCCTCAGGGTCGCCAGAGCCTGACCCCAACGCTCCCGGAGGTTCCTGGATCCTTCGGGGGTTTCTTTTGCTCTCCTGAGATCGGGCTCCGGGAGGACCTTCTCCAGCAGCTCACCCACCCGGATGTTCCCTTTTCCTGTGGCCCACCAGTCCGGGCGGACCCTGTGCTCTGTCCCCAGCCACAGACCCAGGCGGAAGGCCATCTCTCCTCTGCGGCGGTTGAGGCGGAGGATCTCCGTGGCAATGGGCACATAGAGGAGGTGGTCCGCTCTCTGGGTTCTCTGTGTTTCTGCCCAGCTCCCCGCTTTCACAGTCACCGTGAGGTCCGTGAGGTCCACCTCCTGGCTGGTTTCTTCGTCTAGGAGGTCCAGTTGGCTGACCCCATAGGTGTCTGTTTCGATCATCCACAGGAGACCTTGTTTCACATGGAAGGGCTCCGCGTTTCGTGGCTTCGACCAGCCCCCACAACGTGCCAGACCGAGCGAGTGGGACCAGACGTAGACCTTCTTCAGTAGGTCGGAGCGGGTTTGGCCTCCCCAGCGGCGGTCATCTAGGCCCAGGGCCTTAATCAGGAAGTCCCCAGAGACTGAGAAATCCGCTCGGGGGTCTTCTAGCTGCATCACACAGGTGCAGAGAACCCCGTGGAGGGCTGCAATCTCCAGGCCGCTGTTCTTCATCTCCAGCACTCTCCGGCACTCAGCCAGGGAGAGGTAGGCCAGGGCGTTCTCATCAGGAGCAGCCAGGGTCATCTCCCAGAACTCCTTTCTGGGTTTCTCTTCTCTGAAGAGGCCGCGGCCTTCCTCTTCAATCCAGCGATCACTTCGACAGAGAGCCGTAGAGGCCACCAGAGCGGTCTTGTGGGTCGTCATCCGAGCCAGCGACCCCTCCCCCAGGTCTTTCAGCGACAGACCTCGGGGAAGGACCACATTCAGCTCCTCCAGCAGTTGCCGGAGCAGGGCGGGCCTTTCCAGTCCGCTCTGACCCCCGATCACCTTCGGGTCCAGCAGCTCTCTGTAGACCTTCCGGCCGAAATGCCAGCAGGCGGCGCAGAGGGCCAGCTCCTCACTTGCGAACTTCGGGAAGTCTTCTTCCGGCGGGAGGCCGAGGGCTGCTTCTGGAACCATCCAGAGATCCACGCCATCTCGGCGGTCGAGAAAAACAAAGGCCTCTTCTTCATCGTTTAACCCGATCCTGGGGGCTTTCAGCAGCTCCCCGATCCAGACCGCCACCTCCTTGTAGAAGGCGGTCCGGAGCAGGAGATGGAGGTGTCTTTCCTGGAGCAGGGAGGTCAGCTCCATGGCCATGGCCAGCTGTTCGGTGTCGGGGGCTTTGCAGCCATCGGCTTGGCCATCCACCAGCCACTGGTCTCCCCGGACTCGAGAGCGACGGCGATCCGTCTGGGAGAGGTCGGTCACCTCTGAAGCCCCCACCAGCACACAGGAGCCGGGCTCCTCAGGCAGCCGAGGGAAGGTCCCTGCCAGCGGTCCAGGCTCTCCTCCGTTCTCCAGGTAGTGACTCCACTGCCAGGCCTTGAGAGCAGCCCTGGCGATGGTTAGGGCCAGGCTCTGGGTCCAGCCGCTTTCCTCGGAGCGGAGCAGCCGGGCTCTCTTCTCCACTTGGTTCTGGCTTGTAGGGTCAACCGGGCGGGCCATGGTTCAGACCCCCACCAGCAGCGAGCCGAGGGAGGCGGTGGCCTCGGCCTGGAGCTCCCCGGCCCGGTCGAAATAGCGGCAGGTGGTGGCCACGGACTTGTGGCGAGCCAGGGCCTGGGCCTGCTCCATCGGCATCCGGAGATCGGCCACCAGGGTGGTCACCGCTCCATGGCGGAGCCGGTGGGGGCTGAGGGTCTTTCCTTCAGCAGCACCCAGGGCCGCCACCAGCCGGTAGACGGCTTTCCCGGTGAAGGCCACGGAGGTGGTGGCCAGGGTCATCTCCTCCCACCAGATCGGACTCCCTTCGGCGGGGGGCTTCCCGTCTGGGCCAGCCATGGCCTCCAGGTTGGCCTGGGCCTGCTCCAGAGCCACCGGGAGCTCCCGTGTGGAGCGGGTTTCGGCGGCCCGGTCCAGGGCACAGAACAGAGGGGCCCAGGGAG
>VGQR01000377.1 GCA_016882345.1 Cyanobacteria bacterium K_DeepCast_35m_m2_023 | reverse complement strand
CGAAAGCCGCTCGCTGGGCACCGCGGTGGCCGGCATCCCGGTGAACTTCTACGACCTGGACGCCATGACCCAGGGGCTGCAGCGCAGCGATCTGATCATCATTGCCGGCCGCCCCGCCATGGGCAAAACGGCGATCACGCTCAACCTGGCCAAGAACGTGGCCCAGCTCCACAAGCTGCCGGTGTGCGTGTTTTCGCTGGAGATGAGCAAGGAGCAGCTCACCTATCGCCTGCTGGCGATGGAGGTGGGCATCGAAAGCGGTCGCCTGCGCACCGGCCGGCTGCAACCGGAGGAATGGCCCCTGCTCGGCCAGGGCATTAGCACCCTCGGCCAGATGCCGATCTACATCGACGACAAACCCAATGCGGGCGTGCTGGAGATGCGCTCGCTCTGCCGGCGGCTGATGGCCGAATCCGGCAAGGAGCTTGGGGTGGTGGTGATCGACTACCTGCAGCTGATGGAGGGCGGCG
Organism: Cyanobacteria bacterium K_DeepCast_35m_m2_023; assembly: GCA_016882345.1. The sequence continues at coordinate 2,374 of VGQR01000377.1, read as the reverse complement.
GCTCCGACAACCGCGTGCAGGAGCTCTCACGCATCACCCGGGGCCTCAAGCAGATGGCCCGCGAACTCAACGTGCCCGTGATCGCCCTCTCCCAGCTCAGCCGGGGCGTGGAGGCGCGCACCAACAAGCGCCCGATGCTCTCCGATCTACGCGAATCGGGCTCAATCGAGCAGGACGCCGACCTGGTGCTGATGATCTACCGCGATGAGTACTACAACCCCGACACGCCCGATCGCGGCATCACCGAAATCATCGTGACCAAGCACCGCAACGGCCCGGTGGGCACGGTGAAACTGCTGTTTGAGCCCCAATTCACCCGTTTCCGCAACCTGGCGGCCTAAGCCCACTGGCCGCCATGGCCGATCGCATCGCCATCCAGAATTGAACGATGGCTGTCAGCACCCCACCCACCGAGCACTTCGACGTGATCGTCGTGGGGGGTGGCCATGCGGGCTGTGAAGCGGCGATCACGGCGGCCCGGCTGGGCTGCTCCACCGCGCTGTTTTCGCTCAACCTCGATCGCATCGCCTGGCAGCCCTGCAACCCGGCCGTGGGCGGCCCGGCCAAAAGCCAGCTGGTGCATGAGGTGGATGCCCTGGGCGGCGTGATCGGTCGCCTGGCCGATGCCACAGCCCTGCAGAAGCGGGTGCTCAACGCCAGCCGCGGCCCAGCCGTGTGGGCCCTGCGTGCCCAAACCGATAAACGCCAATACGCCCGCCAGATGCTGCAGCTGCTGCAGCACACCCCCAACCTGGCCTTGCGCGAGGCGATGGTGACTGGCCTTGAGGTGGAGGGTGATCCCGGTGGCGATCCCCCGCACACCGGCGCCCGCATCACCGGGGTGCGCACTTACTTCGGCAGCACCTACAGCGCCGACGCCGTGATCCTCACCGCCGGCACCTTCCTGGGCGGCCAGATCTGGGTTGGCAATCAATCGATGAGCGCCGGGCGGGCCGGCGAGCAGGCCGCCGAAGGGCTCACCGAAGCGCTGGAGGAGCTCGGCTTCCAGATGGGTCGCCTCAAAACGGGTACCCCCGCCCGGGTGGACCGGCGCAGCATCGCCCTCGATCAGCTGGAGGAGCAACCCAGCGACGCCCACGGGCGCTTCTTCTCCTTTGATCCAGCCAGCTGGGTGAGCGGCGAGCCGATGAGCTGCCACATCACCCGCACCACGGCGGCCACCCATCAACTGATCCGCGACAACCTGCACCTCACGCCGATCTACGGCGGCTTCATCGACAGCAAGGGCCCGCGCTATTGCCCCTCGATCGAAGACAAGATCGTGCGCTTCGCCGACAAGGACTCGCACCAGATCTTCCTGGAACCGGAAGGGCGCGACACGCCGGAGATCTACGTGCAGGGCTTCTCCACCGGCCTGCCGGAGCGACTGCAACTGGAGCTGCTGCGCACCCTGCCCGGCCTGGAGCAGTGCGTGATGCTGCGCCCCGCCTACGCCGTGGACTACGACTACCTACCCGCCACCCAGCTCAAGCCGTCCCTGGAAACCAAACGGGTGCAGGGGCTGTATTCCGCCGGGCAGCTCAACGGCACCACAGGCTACGAGGAGGCGGCCGCCCAGGGCCTGGTGGCGGGCCTCAACGCCGTGCGCCAGCTGCGCAACCAGCCGCCGGTGCACTTCCCGCGGGAGGGCAGCTATATCGGCACGATGATCGACGACCTGATCACCAAGGATCTGCGCGAGCCCTACCGGGTGCTCACCAGCCGCAGCGAATACCGGCTGGTGCTGCGGGGCGACAACGCCGACCGGCGCCTCACGCCCCTGGGCCGCGAGCTCGGCCTGATCGACGATCGCCGCTGGGAGATCTACACCCGCAAACAGGAGGCGATCGCCGCCGAAACCCAGCGCCTCGAAACGGTGCGGCTCAAGGTGAGCGATCCAGCCGCCGATGCCGTGGCCAGCGAAACCGGTGCCGCCATCAAGGGCTCGATCACCCTGGCGGATCTGCTGCGCCGTCCCGGCTTCCACAGCGCCGATCTGGTGCGCCATGGCCTGGCCGACGCCAACCTGCCGCTCGACGTGCGCGAGAGCGCCGAGATCGACATCAAATACAGCGGCTACCTGGCCCGCCAGCAGCAGCAGATCGATCAGGTGAAAAAGCAGGAGCACAAACCGATTCCCAGCGGGATCAACTACGCCGCCATCGGCACCCTGTCGCGGGAAGCGCGGGAGAAGCTGGCGGCGGTGCAACCGATCAACCTGGGCCAGGCCTCACGGGTGCCGGGCGTCAGCCCCGCGGATGTCACCGCCCTGATGCTCTGGCTGGAGCTGGAGCAGCGGCGGCAGCGGCTCGTCAACAGCGGCCAGGATCGATAAGGTGCGGCTCATTGCTGCAGGGATGCCGCAGCGCCTCCG
>VGQR01000376.1 GCA_016882345.1 Cyanobacteria bacterium K_DeepCast_35m_m2_023 | reverse complement strand
CACTGCAGCCGCAGGCGGAGGCCGCCCCCATCGATGCCCACGGCGTGCACCCGCTGCGGCAGCTCCTCGCTGACGCCAGGGGTCTGGGCCAGCTGGGCCCGTAGCTCGGCCGTGATGGCCGCCACGGCGCCATGGTCCTGGGGGCGCAGCAGCAGCTCGAGCACCAGCTCGCGCTGTTCGCGGCGGCGGGCGTTGATCACCGCCTGGCTGGCGAACACCGCATTGGGCACGTACAGCGGCTGGCGGTCGGGGGTCAGCAGTTCGGTGTAGTACGCCCCGATGCGGCTGACCGTGCCCTGCAGGCTCTGCTGGGGGATGGCCACCTGGTCGCCCACCACAAACGGACGGTTGACGTAGAGCATCACGCCGCTGAGCAGGTTCTCAATCAGCGTGCGTGCTCCAAAACCGACCGCCGCCGCGCTGAAGCCGCTGGCGGCAAACAGCACCCCGGCCGACACCCCCAGCAGGCGCAGGCTTTCGACCATGCCGATCAGCACCACCACGGCGGTGATCAACTTGTTGGTCAGGTCAAACAGGTACTGGCTGCGGCTGCTGCCCGGCGGCCACAGCCCATGGTGCTCCTGCACGTGGCGCAGCAGCACCCCCTTGCAGCGCAGCAGGGTCCACATCAGCCCCAACGAGATCAGGGCGTTGCGCACCTGCTCACCGCTGCGGGGCAGCTCGATCCCTAGTTGGCCGCCCAGCTCCAGCAGCCACCAGCTCAGGCCGGCCAGCAGCACCGTGGCGCTGACGCTGAGGCGACAGCGCAGCAGCAGCCGGCGCCCCAGGCTGGCGCTGCCGTTGCGGCGACCCAGTAGATCGAGCAGCAGCCAGCTGCATGCGGTGGCCCCCAGGGTGCTCAGCAGGATCGGCAGGGCCAGCAGGTTGGCGGTGGTGGCGGCGGTCATGGCGTCGGTCGCTGCAGGGTCCAGAGCAGATCAGCGCCCAGCGGCTGGGGTGCAGCGCTTTGCCAGGGGGTCAGCTGGTCCATGGCTGTGTAGCCCAAATCTCCCAGGGGCGTGCGGGCCGGCATGCCCCCAAGCAGTTGTGGGGCGATCACCGCGGCCACCTGCTGCACGCAGCCCTCGCCCAGGGCCGCGGCGGCCAACTCGGGGCCGCATTCCCACAGCACCTGGTTGCAGCCGCGTGCTGCCAGGGCGTCGAGCAGGGCGGCCGGGGTGCAGGCCGGCAGCTCCAGGGTCTCGAGGCCCGTGTGAGCGGCGGTGATGGCAGCCAACCGGGTCCTCCCTTCGGCCGAAGCCTCGGGTCCATGGGCGATCAGGGTTGGGGCCACGGCGGTGTCCCACAGCTGGGCGCGCTCGGGCAGCGCCAGGCTGCGGCTCAGCACCACCCGCAGCGGCTCGGGGCTGCGCTGGCCGCGGCTGCTGAGCAGGGGATCGTCGGCGCGCAGGGTGCCGCCCCCCACGATCACCGCATCGCACTGGGACCTGAGCCGGTGCACCCAGGCCCGTGCCGGCGGGCCGCTGATCCACTGGCTGGCGCCATTGGGCAGGGCGGTGCGGCCGTCCAGGCTCATCGCCCACTTGAGAATCCCTAACGGGCGGCCCGTGCAGATCCGATGCACAAAGGCGCGGTTGAGGGCCAGGGCCTCGGCCTCGGCCACGCCGGTGATCACCTCGATCCAGGCTGCGCGCAGCTGGGCGAGGCCGCCACCGGCCACCTGGGGGTTGGGGTCGGCCATCGCCACCACCACGCGCGTGATGCCGGCTTTGATCACGGCCTCGCTGCAGGGGGGCGTGCGGCCGTGGTGGCAGCAGGGCTCAAGCGTCACCACCAGGGTGCCGCCTTTGGCCCGCGCGCCCGCCTGGGCCAGGGCGTGCACCTCGGCATGGGGGGTGCCGGCCCGGGCGTGAAAGCCCTCGCCCACCAGGGTGCCGGCGGCGTCGAGCACCACTGCGCCCACCAGCGGGTTGGGGCTGGTGCGCCCCGCCCCCAGGGCCGCCAGCTGCAAGGCGCGCCGCATCCAGGGCAGCCACTGGGGTGAAACAGGGGGTGGCACTGGAGAGGCGGACGCCATCGGTTGGGTTCAGGACTCCATGCTGGCTTTTCTTGCTCTGCTGCCCAGAGTCCTGGTTACCTTTTTCTATGCCCTGGCGGCTCTCCTGCGCTTTTTTGTCGATGGAACCCCTGCAGCGCCCAACCAGTCCCAAGCGTCCTCTGCCCTGCTGGGTTGGAGCCTCACGGCCTTTGTCCTGGCGTCAGCGGCTCTCCTGGTTGATCTCGGCCTTGAGTGGGACCGTGGACGTGATCGAAGAGACCGCCAGGTTGAGAGAAGAGAACGCCAGGTACTACGACAGGATCGAGAAACTCGATACCGCCGATCGGTTGCGGAGGTCCTCTTCGAGCCAACCGATGTCAACCTCAAGCGATTGCGCGAGCTGATCGACAGCGAGTTCTGAAGCGAGTTCTGATCGCCGGGGTTGGCTCAGGCCGCCTCCACCAGGCTGCGCCACTCGGCCACCACAAAGGGCGGCACCGGCAGCTCCACAAACACCCCCGGCAGGGCCAGGCGCAGGGGGCGGTCTTTGTGCAGATCGTGGATCAATGGGGTCAGGTCAAATTCGGCGGCGGCGTCGCGGCTGTCGGCCGCCAGCTTGGGGTTGGCGGTGGTGATGTCAGGCAGGTCCCAGTGGCGGCGGCCGGCATTCACTTGCAGCGCGGTGGGGTGATCGAGCCGCACCTTGCCCGGGTAGCCGACGATGCGCAGGGTCAGGGGGCTGCCGGGCGGGCCGCTGCGGTAGGCCACCACCTGCCAGCTCTGGTAGTCCAGATCGCGCAGGCTCTCAAGGCTGCGCACCACCGGCGTGCCGTTTTCGTCGGGGTGGCTGTGCA
>VGQR01000375.1 GCA_016882345.1 Cyanobacteria bacterium K_DeepCast_35m_m2_023 | reverse complement strand
ACCCGCCTACGTAGTTGACACCGGGCAGCTGTCAGCGAACCGAGGCTGAAGCCCAGCAGCCCTCCGGCCACGGCCAGGCTTGAGAGGGTTCCTGCCCGTCCCTGGGCAGCGGCTTCTGCGGCGTAGGTGATGCTGCCGGTGAATTCGGCTCCCACCGAAAAGCCCTGCAGCATGCGCAGCACGACCAGCAGGGTCCCAGCCCAGATCCCAATCTGACTGTGGGTGGGCAACAGCCCGATGAACAGGCTGAACAGCCCCATGATCACGATGCTGAGCGACAGCATCAGCCTGCGGCCCAGCACATCCCCCATCGGACCCAACACGATGCTGCCCACCGGCCGCATCAGGTAGCCCACTGCAAACACGCCAAAGCCGGCCAGGGTCTGCAGACCTGGGACCTTGGCCGGGAAAAAGACCTGACCCAGATCACTGGCGACGTAGCCGTAGACCGCAAAGTCGTAGCACTCCAGAGCGTTGCCAAGCAGAGCAGCATTTGCCGCTCGCCGGCGCTGCCGCGGGCTGAGCTCAACGTCCATCGGTCAACTCTGACCACTCAAACCGTCTGCGTCTCCTGACGCGCTTCGTTCAGCTGCAAAAGCCCGGTCCAGAGGTTCGGCGGCGATCCCTTCCACCTCGCGCAAGTAGCGCGCCAAGCCGTCGCTGTTGCCGTGGGTGACATAGACCTGTTGGGCACAGGATTGGCGCACGCTCTGCAGCAGTCCATTCCAGTCAGCGTGATCGCTGAGCACGAAGCCGCGTTCCGTGCCCCGCCGCCGCCGTGCGCCCCGCACGGCCATCCAGCCACTGACAAAGGCGGTCTGGGGTTCTTTGAAGCGCTTCATCCAGGGCGAACGCTGGGCTGCAGGGGGGGCAATCACCAGACGACCCGCCAGATCGGCCTTGCGCTCCACACTGCTGACGGGTCGTGTGGGAGGGAAGCGCACACCCGCCTCCCGATAGGGCTCCATCAGTGCTTCGACGGCACCATGCACCAAAACCTCTTCGGTGACATCCAAGGCGGCCAGCTCGCAGAGGACGCGCTGGGCTTTGCCCAATGCATAGCAATACAGGATCGATGCCCGCTCTGGGGTGGCCTTCCACCAGTTCAAAATCTCCTGGGCCACGATCGCCCCCTGCTGCCAGCGGTAAATCGGCAAGCCAAAGGTCGCTTCTGTGATGAACACATCCGCTGCCGTGGGTTCAAACGGGAGGCAGCTTGGGTCGTGGCAGCGTTTGTAGTCACCGCTGACCAACCAGCTTTCAGCGCCGGCTTCCAAACGGATCTGGGCACTGCCGAGCACATGGCCAGCGCTGTGAAAGGAGACTCGCGCATCCCCAATTCGATGGAGTTGCTCGTAGTCCACAGGGATCAAGCTGATGCCCTGACCAAGCCGCCGCCGCAAGATGCCTTCGCTGCTGCCAATCGCCCAGTACTCGCCGCAACCGGGTCGAGCGTGGTCAGCATGGGCGTGCGTGATTAAGGCGCGGGGGACAGGCCGCCAGGGGTCAATCCAGGCTTGGGCTGCCTGGCAGTACAACCCCTGGGGGGTGAGCTGCAGCAAGCCATCTGCGGGGAGCATGCTCAGCGGCACGACAGGATCGGTGTGCTGCGATTGTGGCGGTCGTGCCCCAGAACCGTTGACGTCAAGTCCTGCAGCACTTAGCTCAGGGTGATCCTCAGGGTTTCATCGGCCATGGCGCTTGAGCATTTTCGCGACGAGCTTGCAGCGACTGCAGCGGCACTGGCAGCACCCGGCACAGGTCTGTTAGCTGCTGATGAATCGACAGCAACGATTGGCAAGCGTTTTGAGGCGATCGGCCTGGACAACAGGGAAGACAACCGTCGCGCCTATCGCACCTTGCTCGCGACGACCCCCGGCCTGGCTGAGCACGTCTCTGGAGTCATCCTGTACGAGGAGACCCTATTTCAGGACAGCAGCCCTTTACCTGCGGACGGCAGTAACGGCACGGCAGCATCCAGTCCCATCCCCATCATCGAACTGTTTCAACAGCAGGGCATGACGGTCGGCATCAAGGTCGACCAGGGCGTCGAAACCCTGGCCGGTGGCCTTGCTGGAGAAAGCTGGTGTACCGGCCTCAAGGGTTTGGCCGAGCGTGCAGCAAAGTATTACTCCCGAGGCGCCCGTTTTGCAAAATGGCGTGCGGTGCTCCAGATCCGTGCTGATGGTTGCCCATCAGAATTGGCTGTGCGGGACAACGCCTGGGGCCTGGCTCGGTATGCACGCACCTGCCAGGAGCATGGGCTTGTGCCGATTGTTGAGCCCGAAATTTTGATGGATGGCGATCACGACATCGTGACCACCGCATCGGTTCAGGAATGGGTGCTGCGCACGGTCTACGAGGCCTTGGCGCTGAATGGAGTGTTTCTCGAAGGCAGCTTGCTCAAACCCTCGATGACCACCGCCGGTGCCGACTGTGCCATTCGTCCCAGTGTGGATGAAGTGGGTGAGTTCACCGTGCGAACCCTGTCTCGATCGGTGCCTGTGGCTGTTCCGTCGATCCTGTTCCTGAGCGGTGGTCTCAGTGAAGAGGATGCCAGTCTTTGCCTCAATGCCATTAACCAGGCGGCGGCTCAAGGGTTTGCTCCCTGGCACCTGGGGTTTTCATTTGGTCGGGCCCTGCAGCATTCCTGCCTCAACCAATGGGGCGGCAACGATGTGGCTGCTGGTCAGCAGGCTCTCATGGCTCGAGCCAGAGCCAATGGGGCAGCGAGTCGAGGTGCCTACGAAGCAGGGTCGGAGCCTTCAGATGATTCAAGCTTGTTTGTTGCCAATTACAGCTATTAATCAAGTCGCCATGAGAATAGTGCAAACGGTGGTTGCGCTTCACGAG
>VGQR01000374.1 GCA_016882345.1 Cyanobacteria bacterium K_DeepCast_35m_m2_023 | reverse complement strand
GTAGACGTTGTCGGCACGATCGATCTTGGCTGCCACCTTGAGCCGCAGCCCCACAGCCGTGGCGATCGCAATGGCACGATCCAGCCGCTTTTCGGGCGAGATGCGACCGATGAACGCGAGGTAATGCTGGGGCGACGGCTCCAAACGGTAGAGATCCAACGGCAGGCCGTGGTACACGGTGGCCAGCCAGTGCGCATCGGGGACGGGTCGACGCTGGGCATCGGAGATAGAAACCAGCGGTGCCGCCTGAAAACGGGCATAGAGATCCCGTTGCCCCGGGGCAGTCAAGGGGCCGTGCATGGTGGTCAAGAACGGCAGCGGCAGCCGGCTGGCCAGGGGGATGTGCAGCGGACCGGTGTGGAAGTGCAGAACATCGAAACGGTCCAATTCAGCCACCACCTGGTCGAGCTGGATCAACTCGTGGATGGCGGGGTCGCCGCAGTAGCCAGCCAGGCGCAGCGCGGTGGGCACGCAGGAAACCAGCTCAGCGCTGGTGCTCGAGTCGCCGCTGGCGAACAACACCACATCGTGACCGCGACGGACCAACGCTTCGGTGAGGTAATGAACCACCCGTTCGGTCCCTCCGTAGCGCCGGGGGGGAACGCTTTCGTGCAACGGGGAGATCTGGGCAATGCGCATCGTCAAATCACCGCGTCTGCCGCCACGCCCTGAGGGCAGCCCAAGCACATCCGCAGCAGACCCGGGATCTGCAGACGGCCCGCGCTGGAGGGCGGATGGTGACGTGATGGCGTCAGGGGCGAGCGAGCAGGGAGGATCAAACCCTGACAGCCATTCGGCTACAGCCGTTCAGCTGCTGCACACCGGGGGCAAAGCGCCCGCACATTGAGCACACACTCGAGCAGGCGGAAGCCGTGATCACTCGCCGCGGCTTCGCCGGCCTGCAACACGGCGGCGCTTTCGAATTCCTCGGTACGGCCGCAGCGCACACAGACCAGGTGGTGATGGTCGCGGTGGGCGTCGCTGGCCAGTTCAAAGCGGCGGCCGCCCTCGGGCAATTCCAGCTCCTGCAGCAACCCCATCGAACTGAGCAGACGCAGGGTGCGGTACACCGTGGCCAGGGAGACGCGCTCATGGTTGCGCAACAGGAGCTGGTGCACCTCTTCGGCCGAGAGGTGGCTGCCCTCGCCAATGCGCTCAAACAGTTCGAGCACGCGCTGGCGCTGGGGGGTGAGTCGCTGGCCGCGATCGTGCAGGCTGGTGCGCAGACCTTGGCTGGGGACCGCCGCGCTGACCGCAGGGCTCATCGGTGATGCCGGCAACTGTGCAGCCCCGCTGTTCTCAACAATACGCTCAATTGCGAAGCTGGGCCAGTCCCAGGCCGCGGGCATCGGCCTCAGCGCAGAGAGCTGCGATCGCATCGGCCAGGCTGACCACCAGGCGATAGCTGATCGCCAGCGCCAACAGCGGCGGTTCGCTGAGCACCACACCCAAGCGCAACAGCAGCACCACCTCAAACACGCCGAGGCCGCCGGGGGCCCCCGGCACCACCAGGCCAGCGGTCCAGGCCAGCGCAAAGCCAGCCAGCCAGCCGCTCCAACCGAGGGCAGGCTGCAGATCAAACGCCATCACACAACAGGCGAAGCCGGCACAACGCACCAGCACAAACCCGGCTGCAGCCAGCAGCGCGACCCAGGGATAGCCCTGGGGCAAGACAACGGCGGCATTGGCAGGGGCCTCGCTGGCGAGGCTGGCCGCCTTGCGTCGCTCAAGCCAGGTCAACAGGGGCTGCAACCAGCGGGGCCACAGCAGCACGATGGGGATCACGGCCAGCAGGCCCAGGCCGCCCTGCAGACCACCCGGGCTGACCAGGGCCAGGGCCGCGACCGCCGCCAGCAGCGGCTCGAGCAACACGGCCACCAGGGCCGGCCCACCGGCCAAGGGTGCGGCCAGCACCGCACCCTGGCGCAGCTGCTGGACACGCATGGCGAGATGCCAGATGCCGCCCGGCAGATATTTTTGCCCATTGCTGCGCAACACCAGGCTCAGCAGGGCCTGCCAGCGGGGCCCATGGCCCAGCCAGCGCAGCAGCACGCCCCAGCTGAAGGCACTGACCACCAGGCTCAGCAGGCTCAGCCCGACCCCCAGGCACAACCAGAGCCAGCCCTGCAGATCGGGTGAGAGGGCCAGCACCTGGCGGCCGTGGCCCACCAGGGCCGCCAACAGAAAGCCAAAGCTCAACAAGGTGATCCAGCGGGCCGCGCCGGGGGGCACCCAGGCAGCGGCCGCCGCAACCAGCGACTGCAGCCTCGATCGCAACGGGGCCAAGGAGTGGTCAGCCATCACCAGTGGGAAGCAGCGGTTCGATCACAGCGCGCACGTCGGCGAGGGCCAGACCGTGGCGGGCAGCCAGCGCGGCTAGATCATCGTGCTCGATCTTGGTTCGCCAGCGGCCGTCGGGCCGCTGGGCCTGCTTGAGTCGCACGCTGCCCAGCGGCGTCTCGAGCGCGCAGACGCGCCGGCGAAGCTCCCAGCGCTGCTGGTGCTGTTCGCGCAGCCCCAGGGTGGTGCTGTGCTGCCACCACACCTGGCGCAACGCCTCGCCCCGATCGGGGACGGCGATCACCGTGACCAGCTGGCCCAGGCGCCCTTTCTTCATGGTGATGGCCTGGCTGAACACCTCGAGGGCGCCGGCCTGCCGCAGCGCATCGCACAGATGGGCCAGATCCTCGGCGGTGGCGTCGTCGATCTGGGCCTGTTGCTGCAACACGGTCTGCAGCGCTGGCTGGCCCTCCTCGGCCAACACCAGGCGCAGCAGATTGGGGCGATCGAGGCTGCGGCTGCCCAAACCGATGCCCACGCGGCGCGGCAGTAGCTCTGGGGCCTGGGCAAAGCGCG
>VGQR01000373.1 GCA_016882345.1 Cyanobacteria bacterium K_DeepCast_35m_m2_023 | reverse complement strand
AAGATGAGCGTTGGACCGCCTTGCCAATGCGGCTTAGCTCTGTGGAGAAAAAGCCCAACGGTTCATGGACCATGTACGCTATGAATAGACCACAGCTGATAGCCGCTGCCCGTTGGCGTAGAGTGTGAGGATTGCAAGTGTGTGCTGCGAGCGTGGAGGCTTTGTCCAGTAAGGCGCGTGATGGGCAAACGACTGCCTTTTGTGCGCTGGGGTCCCATGTGTGTTCCATGCCGAGGAAAGGTGCGTCGAATACAGGGTCGTGCAGCTGGAGATTGCATGTGGCGGCCAGACGGTTGAATCGTGCCGCTATTTCGAGAAGTTCGGCGGTCGAGTTCGCCGCGAAAATGAAATTGTCCAACCAAACTGTTGCTGAATAGTTTTCCGTAGAATTTTCTGCGAGCATGTCTAACAGAAAATTTGCGGTGGCTTGTGCAATGTAGGGGGCGTATTTCCATCCCATAGGCATACGTGTGCACCTATATGTTGTGGGTCGACCGCGACGGTTTGATAGTGCCAGTCCGAAGTGGCGTGAAATGGACGGTTCCAGATCAAATTGATAGAAGAACGATTTTGCGTCAATCGTCATAATGTGCTGGTATTGAATAGTGTTTTCCGCGATGACATGTAACGATGAGACAGCCATGCGCGGTGGAGGCAGCTGACGTTCGTTAAGAGGAACACAATTCAGGATAAACCGAGCAAGCCCGTTCTTTTTTGGAACTTTGAAACATCGTACTGTGGATAGACACGTGTCTTCGACAAAAATGTTTTGTTCTAGCAGGGCTTCGATGTCCGACGAGGACATCTTCGACCGACGAGGTCGAGTAGAGACGTATGGTTCGCCGTCGAGCCATAGTGAGTTGAAGAGTATCGGGTCGCGGATCAGCTGGATGGCCTCGATGAAGGCCGTAGCAGCTGGTGACGATCTGCTTGTGGCATAAACGTAGAGCAGATCGAGGTCCATGGTGGTTTTCACGATTGGGTCCAGTGGTAGGTCGCATGGCTCCACTGGAGCTTGGATGTACACCCGTAGGTTGCTGTCTATGATAAGTTCGCTTCCATGGTACAGCAATTCGACGTCGGGGATGTATTGTAAGAGGAAAGTGGGGTCTTCGATTGTCTGCAGTTCGGGAACTGGAGAAGTGACCGCAGGCCATTTAATAACGCTACTCCACAGAGGTATCGGGGTTGTGCTTTCATTCCATCCTGTGACTGGGGCCGAGTGTTGGTTAAGGGGGTGATTGTATAGTGCTGTGTCATCGAAGTGTGGCCAATCAGGGGTGGGTGGGGTCATAGTTGTCGGTGGAGACGTTTCAGGGCTTTCGTGATGTCCCGCACTTCGGGCTGTGACGGGTGTGGTTCGACATATAGTCGTGTCGTTGACAGCTGCTGGTGTCCGAGGTGTCGTTGGATGATTTCCATGCGGGTACCTGCTCTCGCCATCGCTGTTGCAATGCCTCTTCTGAAGCTGTGGAGTGACAAGCGGGGGTACAGCGCTCGAACATTGTTGTAAATGCGGTGCTTTGACATGTGTAGCGTCGGAAGTGTGGAGCTTTTCCAAAGCCTCCATAGTTCGTGCGGGACCAGGGACTTTGGGATCCAGCGGTAATAGCCCTCTGCGGATGGGTTTGCGCCTTTTGCCCCGCGAATGCGTAGTCGTATAACTCTGTGCATTACGGTGATGTCCTGAGCTTCGATGCGAAATACGTCGGCGACTCTCATTCCTCCGAGGAACGCGAAGGCGACGATCGCGCGGATTTCGGGCATCAAGCGTCTGTCGCGTACGATCTTTTTCCAGGTGGCCGCCGAGACTGGATGTGCTTGCTTTGGGACCCACGTCAGAAGCGCCTTCTTTGCCTTCATCTCGGCGATTCGAAGACGACTTGGAATTTTGCGTTGCACTAGATGCAGGGCCGTCCGGAACTGCGCAGCCACGGTGAGAATGCTTTTTGGAGATATCAGTCGACTGGTTTTGGCCTTCCATGTGGCTGTGAATCCGTTCGCTGCTATTTGCGTTGCCACGTCGGTTACTCTTCGTCTCCATTGTCCGGTGCACAGTGCGAGTTTTGCTTGGACTAACTTGGGAGGTAGCGCTTGCTTCTCTGCATGGGTCTGGTGTCGTTGTTTTCGGTCGTGGCGGACCTCTGCCTCTTTGTGCGGTGTGCTCGTAGTTTTCGGTCGTTGCGGACCGATGACGTGTTGGTTCATTTGACGGTAGATTTTGGTCGTTCCGGACCTCTATTTTTTTGCCTTCGGAGCTGGAGTGTGTTTGTCGACATACCGCCGTGAGCCACGAATATGTTCAGGAAGGTCCCTCTGGAGAATTCGGTCTTCCAATTCTGCTGCTGCGGTGGTGTTGCGTGGAGCTTGGGCACGGCGTCGGAAGTATTCGAGGCGTGCCACGCACCGATCGACGACTTGTGGCAAGGACGTGCTCTCCCATTCAGGTAGGATATTCATTGTGCGAAAGACACCTTCAAGGACGTCGGTGATGAATCCGGCATCGTGGGAGAAATCTTCATACGCCTTTTCGTAGACGTCGCGAAGAGCTGACTTGACATCCGACCAGGTGTAGCCTACTAGATCTGCCCATCGCCGTCCGTCGAGGAGGATACTGGGCGGGATTCGACTCGTCGCCATATCGACCGTGGAGCGCTCGGTCTGTGTGTAGGTTTCATCATCATCGGGCTCGGACTCTGAGCTGTCGCGAGTGGACTTCATTGAGCCTTCGGGCGTTGGTTTTGGTGGTGCTCGTTTAGCTTTAGGCGTCGGTTTGGCCTTCGGTGCTGGAGTTGGCACTGCTTTGGCTTTCGGCGTGGGTTTAGGCGCTCGTGCTGGTGGGCTCGGCGTCCTTCGAT
>VGQR01000372.1 GCA_016882345.1 Cyanobacteria bacterium K_DeepCast_35m_m2_023 | reverse complement strand
GGGCGGCGCCAAAGCAGGCACCCGTGCGCACCACGGCCGACAGCAGCTTTTGGGCCGGCACCGTCAGATCGACCAGCGGCTTGGGCTCGAGGCAGCCGTCGCAGTTGCCGCAGGGCTCGGCCAGCTGCTCGCCAAAGTGGCGAAGCAGCACCTGGCGACGGCACCCCGCCGCTTCGCTGTAGGCGATCAGGGCCTCGAGTTTGCCGTGCTCGATGCGCTTCTGCTGCTCAGAGGCAGTCGACTCGTCGATGAAACGGCGCAGCTGCGGGATGTCTCCCGGACCATGCAGCATCCAGGCCAAGGCTGGCAGGCCGTCGCGGCCGGCCCGGCCCGTCTCTTGGTAGTAAGCCTCCAGGCTCTTGGGCAGATCGACGTGGGCGACAAAACGCACGTCCGGTTTGTCGATGCCCATGCCAAAGGCAATGGTGGCCACCACCACCACGGCGGCCTCGTTGCGGAACCGTTGCAGGGCGGCGCTGCGCTGGGCGTTGCTGTGGCCGGCGTGATAGGCCACTGCATCAAAGCCCGCCTGCTGCAGCTGGGCGGCGATGGCGTCGACGCGGCTGCGCGAGCGGGCATACACGATGCCGGCCTCACCCTGATGCTCGGCCAGAAAGGCCAGCAACTGCTGTTGAGGACTGTCTTTGCTGCGCAGCAGGTAGCGGATGTTGGGTCGGTCAAAGCTGGCCAGAAACACCTGACCGCGCTCGAGCCGCAGTCGCTCGACGATCTCGGTGCGGGTGCGGGGGTCGGCCGTGGCCGTCAGGGCCAGGCGCGGCACGGTCGGAAACCCCTCGGCCAGCACTCCCAGCTCGATGTACTCGGGCCTGAAGTCGTGGCCCCACTGGGAGACGCAGTGGGCCTCGTCGATGGCAAACAGACTGAGGCCCCCGCCTGCAGCGGCCAGCTGGTCGAGCCGCTCGAGCAGATCGCCGCCCAGCAGCCGTTCGGGCGACACATACAGCAGATCGAGCTGCTCTGTCTGCAGCTGAGCCCAGATGGCAGCGGCCTCGTGGGGCTCGAGGGCCGAATGCAGCGCCGCCGCCCTCACCCCCAGTTGCTGCAAGGCAGCAACCTGATCTTGCATGAGCGCGATCAGGGGCGACACCACCACCGCCAGGCCGGGCCGGCACAGGGCCGGCACCTGATAACACAAGGACTTGCCCCCACCGGTGGGCATCAGCACCAGGGCCGAGCCGCCGCCAATCACGTGGCGCACGATCGCCTCCTGCGGGCCGCGGAAGCTGCCGTACCCCCACACCTGCTGCAGCACCTGGACGGGATCGCTGCCTGTCATCACGGTGTCGGCGGCCACGCGGCGGCATCGGGTGGAACAACCCCCCACAATGGCCCCATCACAGCGTGGTGCGATGTCTGCTTCTGCTCCGCGCACCGGCGCGGCCTGGGCCTTTCTGACCCCGGCCCTGGTGCTGCTGGCGATTTCGGTGTTGATTCCCGCCCTGATGGCTCTGGCCATGGCCTTCACCCAGAGCGGTCTCGATGTGAGCGAGCCCTTGCGTTTTGTCGGTCTGGCCAACGTCAGGCGACTGCTGGCCGACCCCATGGTGCTTAGGGTTTCGCTCACCACAGGGTTGTACCTGGTGGGGATCGTGCCCCCGATCGTGCTCGGATCGCTGGCCCTGGCGGTGCTGGTCAATCGCCAATTGCCGGGGATCCACTGGTTCCGCGGCGCCCTGTACACACCGGTGTTGGTCTCGATCGTGGTGGCAGCCATCGCCTTTCGCTGGCTCTACGCCGAAAACGGTCTGATCAACGGCTGGTTGCTGACCGCCCTGGGTGATCGCTTCACGCCGATCGCTTTTTTGAGCTCGCCGCAGCTGGCCCTGCCCGCCGTGATGGTCGTGACCTTGTGGAAGGGGCTGGGGTACTACATGGTGATCTTTTTGGCAGGGCTTCAGGGCATTGCGCCCGAGTTGTACGAAGCCGCCTCACTGGATGGCAGTGAGGGCCTGCGCAAGCACCTGGACATCACGCTGCCGTTGTTGCGCCCCTATCTGACCCTGGTGGCGGTGATCTCGGCCATCGCTGCCACCAAGGTGTTTGAGGAGGTGTACCTGATGACCCAGGGCGGGCCGGCCGATTCGACCCGGACCCTCGTTTATTACGTGTACGACCAGGCTTTTGCTGAGCTTGAGATCAGCTACGCCTGCACCGTGGGACTGGCGTTGTTTCTGGTCGTTCTGCTGCTGAGCCTGGTCCGCTATGCCTTTGCTGGTGATCGAGGCCTCACCTGAGCCACCGCCCACGGCTGCAAGAGTGGAAGATTGGCATCTGCTGAACCAGGGTGTTGGTTGATTCTGCGGTTGCTGTTCACGGGCTCGAGCCGGCCGACGCCATCGGTGTCGTTGGCGGCGGGCAGCTGGCGTTGATGCTGGCCCAGGCCGCACCCGAGCTGGGACTCGCACTGCATGTGCAGACCCCCAACCCGTCGGATCCGGCTGCTGCGGCGGCCAGCAGTGTTGTGCTGGCCCCCCTCGACGATGTGTTCGGCACCCGCCAGCTGGCCCAGCGCTGCGCCGCCATCAGTTTCGAAAACGAATGGCTCGATCTCGATGCCCTGGCCGCGCTTGAAGCGGATGGGGTGCGGTTCGTTCCGCAGTTGGCTGCGCTCGAACACCTGGTCAGCAAGCGGCGGCAGCGCGAGTTGTTGGATGCGTTGCATCTGCCGTCGCCGCGCTGGTGTGGGCTCGAACGGGTGTTTGAGCAACCCCACCACGACGAGGATTCCGCCGCTGAAGACGGGTCAGCCGAGTCCGCCGCCGAACCAGAGCCCGAGACCTGCAACGCGGTCGCGCCACGGCTGCCGGATGGGTTTGCGTTTCCTTTGATGGCCAAGGCCGCCACC
>VGQR01000371.1 GCA_016882345.1 Cyanobacteria bacterium K_DeepCast_35m_m2_023 | reverse complement strand
CAGACCTGATCGATGCCTGCGGCCAGGGCGGTGCGCAGCAGCGTGCCCAGATTGCCGGGGTCCTGGATGCCATCCAGCACCAGGCCAAAATCCGGTGACTGGGGCATCGCCGCCTGCGGAGGGGCCAGGGTCAGCACCACGCCATCGGGATGCTCGGTCGTGGCGACCGCCGCCAGGACCGCGTCGCTCACCACCACGTGGCGCCCCTGAGGGGCAAGCAGGGCCGCCAACTGCTGTTGCAACCCTGGATGGCGCTGCAGCCACGGCTCGCTGGTGAGCAGGTGCTGGACGGGCAGACCCAGGCGCACCACCTCCTGCGCCAGATGGGTCCCTTCAGCAAGCAGCAGACCGGCCTCGCGACGACCAGCCGGCGTTTGCAAGCGTCGCAACTCGGCAATCAGTGGATTGCGGCGGCTGCTGATCCAGGGCGCTGCAGAAACGGGCGGTTCAGAAGGTCTGAACGTTGCGGACATGCATCGCCGAATTCATGGTGAGCTGCTTGCCTTCGATGTCGAGGCCCTGAACTGAAGCGATTTCACCTTTGAGGCCTTCGGCCTTCAGGTTTTCAACCATTTTCTGAATGATGATGGCCTCAACCGCAGCCTGGTCGAGGGCATCGGGGGTGAGGCTCTCAAGGAACCGGCCGAGCTTGGAAGCCACCAACTCGGGAGCGTTGCTGATCTTGAGAACAATCATGATGGTGATGCGGATGGGGAGACTTGAACTCCCACGACATTGCTGCCACTAGTACCTGAAACTAGCGCGTCTACCAATTCCGCCACATCCGCTTGACGCTGTGCCCTCAGGCACTTCCAAAACATACGCCATCGCCGGGGCGCACCCCAATCTTCAAGACAGTTTTCGCTGCGGCCGTCTAGACGGTCTCATCTTTTGTTGTCAAGATGCGCGCAACTTCAGCGGTCAGCCCAAGCCATGACAGTCACCGCTGTGCGCAGCAAGGCCGTTCTCAACCCGCAGCTTGAGATCGCCGGAGGCCGCAGGCTCAGTGGTGAACTGGTGGTGAGCGGCGCCAAGAATTCGGCCCTGGTGCTGATGGCTGCGTGCCTGCTGACCCGTGATGCAATCCGGTTGCGCAACGTGCCGCCGCTCACCGACATCACCGGCATGGGCGAGATGCTGGCCAGCCTCGGCGCCCAGGTGATTCGCAAGGGTGATGTGATCGAGCTGCTGGGCGATCGCATCAACAGCGCCGCTGCCCCCTATGAGCTGGTCAACAGCCTGCGGGCCAGCTTCTTCTGCATCGGCCCCCTGCTGGCCCGCATGGGCACCGCCCGCGTCCCCCTGCCCGGCGGCTGCCAGATCGGCACCCGGCCCGTGGTCGAGCACGTCAAAGGGCTCAAGGCCATGGGTGCCCAGGTGACGATCGAGCACGGTGTGGTCAACGCCGTCGTTCCTGGCCGCAGCCACCGGCTCAAAGGCGGCCGCATTCATCTCGATTGCCCCAGCGTCGGCGCCACCGAGACCCTGATGATGGCGGCGGTGCTGGCCGATGGCGAAACGGTCATCGACAACGCCGCCCAAGAACCCGAAGTGGTCGACCTGGCCGGTCTGCTGATCGCCATGGGGGCCCGGGTCCGTGGCGCTGGTACGCCCACGATCACCATCGTCGGCGTCGATCGCCTGCACGGGGCTGACTACGCCGTCATTCCCGATCGCATCGAGGCCGGCACGTTTCTGCTGGCGGCGGCGATCACCCGTTCGGCCCTGCGCATCACCCCGGTCATTCCCGAGCACCTCGGCGCCGTGATCACCAAGCTCGAGGAGGCGGGCTGCCGCATCCGCCACGACGGCATCGGCGTCACGATCGAAGCCCGCCAGATCAATGCGGTCGACCTGCGCACCCAGCCCTTCCCCGGCTTTCCCACCGACCTGCAGGCTCCGTTCATGAGCCTGCTGGCCACGGCCAAAGGCACCAGCGTGATCACCGAAAACATCTTTGAAAACCGCCTGCAGCACGTCGCTGAACTGCAGCGCATGGGTGCGGCGATCCGGATGCAGGGCAACACCGCTTTTGTCGAAGGGGTGGCGCGCCTCAGCGGTGCGCCGGTGCAGGGCACCGACCTGCGGGCCTCGGCCGCCATGGTGCTGGCTGGCCTGGCGGCCGATGGCATCACCACCGTGCGGGGGCTCGAGTATCTCGATCGGGGCTATGCCGCGCTCGAGACCAAGCTCAATGGTGTCGGTGCGCAGATCACGCGGGTCAACGCCGCGTAAACTCCTCAACGCGGGAGCGTGCCGGAATTGGTAGACGGACTCGACTCAAAATCGAGCGCCTTCGGGCATGTGGGTTCGAGTCCCACCGCTCCCACTCATCGCACCACCCCCGTCGCCTCTGACGCTGGGGTCGCCGAGGCTTCATCGGTCATGGGCACCTACGCCCGTTTTCCGCTGGAGCTGGTGCGTGGCCGGGGGGTCTGGGTCTGGGACCGCCGTGGTCAGCGGTATCTCGATTGTGTGGCCGGCATCGCCGTCAACACCCTGGGCCACAGCGACCGGAGCCTGCGCCGCGCCCTGGGCCGTCAGCTGGCCCAGCTGCAGCATGTCTCGAACCTGTACCGCATCCCCGAGCAGGAGCAGCTGGCGGCGGCGATCAGCGGCCGCAGCTGCTTTGACCGGGTGTTCTTTTGCAATTCAGGAGCCGAAGCCAACGAAGCGGCGATCAAACTCGCGCGCAAACATGGCCACGACGTGCGCGGCATCGAGCAGCCGCTGATCCTGACGGCCCACCGCAGCTTCCACGGCCGCACCCTGGCGGCCGTGACCGCCACCGGCCAGCCCAAATACCACCAGGGCTTTGAGCCGATGGTGCAGGGGTTTCGTTATTTCCCCTACAACGACACCGCCGGT
>VGQR01000370.1 GCA_016882345.1 Cyanobacteria bacterium K_DeepCast_35m_m2_023 | reverse complement strand
TGCACACTGAAGCCCCCTCAACTTAGCGGTGGCGCTCAAAGCCTGCCACCACAGGATTCATTGCTGTTTGAGCGCGGTGGTGCGCTGGTGCAGCAGGGTCTGGGTGCCCTCGGGCCAGCGGGCCGATGAGCGGTACAGGTTGGCGACGGCGGTGTTGTACGTGCGCACCGCGGTGGCATAGGCGTTGGCTGCTGCGATGGCCCGCTCCAGGGTCTGCACCACCGCAGTCATGCTTTCAACGCCAACCTTGAAGCGCTGTTCGACGGCAATCACTGCCTGCCGGACCGCCTGCACCTGGGCCGTGGTGCTCTGCAGGCCCAGCTGGCTGGTCAGGTAGGCGTTGTAGGCCTGCTCGACCTCCCGGGTCACATTGAGCCGCTGGCTGGCCGCCTGGTTCTGCAATTGCACGGCCCTGGAGCGGCTGGCCTGGCCCGAGGCGGCGTTGATGCCGCCATCGAAAAACTGCCAGCTGAAGCCCAGGCCGACCCCGCCATTCCAGTTCAGGTTGGTGGTGGTGCTGGTGGTGCTGATCCCCGGCAGGCCGCTGGTCGTGTTGGTGTTGGCAACACTGCCGCTGGCCCCCAGGCTGAACTGCGGCCAGTAGCTGTTGAACAGGCTGCTGGCACTCCAGCTGGCGCTGGCGGCAGCCGCCAGGCTGGCCTGGATCTCTTCGCGCAGGCGCAGGGCCTGGTCGATCGTTTTCGGCAGGGGCTCGCTCCAGCTGCCCATGGTGCGCAGTTGATCGGCGAGCAGCACCAGGGCTCCGGGGGGCAGGGCCATGGTCTGGGCCAGCTGGGCCGCCGTGTCCAGCAGCTGGCGGTAGGTGCTGATCACGGTGCTCAGCGTGCTGTATTGCTGGGTGCGGATCTGCTCGACTTCGGCGATGCTGACCAGGCCACTGTTGAACGAGGCTTCGACCACGTTCACCTGCCGGTCGGTGTTGGCCAGGATCTCGTCGTAGGCGCTGATCAACTGGCGGTATTCCTGCAACTGGAAGTAGGTCTGCTGCACCGCCAGCACCAGGTTGCGGGCGCTGACGTCAAACAGCAGTTGCTGCTGGCGCAGACTTTCGTTGGCGGCGTTGATCGCTGGGCCGCGGCTGGGGTCGAAGAAGGTCCAGCCCAGGGTTACCGCCACACCGCTGGATGTGATGTTGGTGTAGTTGGGGGTATTGACTACTTGGCCACTGGGGTTGCTGGTGCTGAAGCTCTGCCCCAGCAACGCGTTGCCGCTGGGGCTGGCATTCAATGTCGGGTACCACTGGCGCCGCACCGCGATCAGATTCCATTGGCTGCCTTGGATCTGGGCATAGGCGGAAGCCAGATCGGGGTTGTTCAGCAGGGCCGCCTCAATCGCCTGTTGCAGGCTGGTTGCCCTGGAGCGGGTTTCGAGATCTGTCTTGAGACGGCTGAGTTGGGCCCGCAGCTGGCTGGCGGCGTGGTTGGCCTGCACCTGGGGGCCCAGCTGGCCGTTGATGCGGTAGCGCTGGGACAGTTGGTTCTGGGCTCCTGCGGCAGACCAGGACCCCAGGCAGGCAGCACACAGCACCAGGGCCAGCGTTTTCGCGGTGACGTCAGGGGCGGGCATGAGGGGATTGTCGCCGTTTTGGCCCACTTTTCAAGCGTTCGGATCAGGGCTTGAACGTTGCAGCGTCAGAGCAACCAAGCTGCAGCAGGGTGCTACGCCGCTGCAGCTTGGTTGCTCAGAATCGATCGAGTCGTTACTGGACCTTGTCTCGTCAATCATGGCGCATGAAAAAAGTTCACTGGCTGCACACCTGATCCGTGTCTGGCTGATCAGGCCCTGGGCATCTGTTCAACCAGCGCCGCACCCCCGGCCAGCCCTGCTCAGTGCTGGCTTGCAGCCTTGATTCTGCAGCACATTGCAGTCGCAATGATGCAGATCTGCGTCAAGGCCCGAAAAAATGCTGAGATTTTGTGCCCTTGGGGTGGGTGCGTCGTTTATGCCGAAAGCAGTGATTGATCTGCCGTCATGGTTGCTCACAACACAGCCTCGATCGCTGCCCGCGATCGCGCTTTTGCCGCTTTGGCCGATGACCCCTCATTGGCGTTCCTCAATCGGCTGATGTCCCGCCTGGCCACCGATCCCCAGCTGATGAGCGATTTTCAGGCCTGCCTGGGCAGCGAGTCCACCGATCGTTTGCTCACGCTGTTGGACGACGTTGAAGCCACGTCCCATGGCTACGTCGAGCTTGATGATGGCCACCTCGATGCCCTGGCCGGTGGTCGCGGAGGGATCCCACTGGCGTTGGCCCTGCTGGCTGGCAGCTTGGGTTCGGGTCATCGGCTGCCGGCTTCGGACCCTGCACCGCTGGCTGCTTACGCCGCGCCGGCCTGGCAGGCCCATGCCTTGCCCCTGATCCAGCAATTTGAGGGTCTGGCGCTGGAGGCCAATCGCGATCCCGTTGGCATTCCCACCATTGGCTACGGCACGATTCGCTATGCCGATGGCAGCCCGGTGCAGCTCGGTGATCGCATCAGTGTTGAGCGGGCTGAGCAGTTGCTGCGCGAGGCCGTCAATGAACGCTATGCCCCGGCGGTGTTTGCAGCCATTCCGGCGGCCCGCCACTACAGCCCTCAGCAGCAGGCGGCTTTGATCAGTTTTACCTACAACGTCGGTGTCGCTGCCCTGCAGGGCTCGACGTTGCGGCGCCGATTGCTCGCTGGCGGCGACCCCAACAGGTGATCGCCGAAGAGCTGCCCCGCTGGAGCCGCGGCGGTGGCCGTGAGCTCCCGGGACTGGTGCGACGCCGCGCAGCCGAGGTGGCTCTGTTCAGCTCACAGCCACGGTGGTAGATCGTGCTGGTCGGGGATGGTGTCCTCACCAAAGCGACCACGGTCTGCGGTGCC
>VGQR01000369.1 GCA_016882345.1 Cyanobacteria bacterium K_DeepCast_35m_m2_023 | reverse complement strand
CGAAGCCCAGGCCGAAAACCTGCGCCGCATGTTTTTGGCGATGGCCAGTGACATCCGCGTCGTGCTGGTCAAGCTGGCCGACCGGCTGCACAACATGCGCACCCTCGGGTCGCTGAAGCCCGAGAAGCAGCAGCGCATCGCCCGCGAAACGCGCGAGATCTACGCCCCGCTGGCCAACCGTCTGGGCATTGGCCGTTTCAAGTGGGAGCTCGAGGATCTGGCCTTCAAGATCCTCGAGCCCGAGGCCTACCGCGACGTGCAGCAGCAGGTCGCCACCAAGCGCAGCGAGCGGGAAGAGCGCCTGGCTGTGACCGTGCAGCTGCTGCGCGATCGTCTGGCGGCGGCGGGGCTGGGCACCTGTGAGGTGAGCGGCCGGCCCAAGCACCTCTATGGCATCTGGAGCAAGATGCAGCGCCAGCAGAAGGCCTTCCACGAGATCTACGACGTGGCGGCGCTGCGCATCCTCTGCCCCAACCTCGAGTGCTGCTATCGGGCTCTGGCGGTGGTGCATGACACCTTTCGGCCCATCCCCGGCCGCTTCAAGGACTACATCGGTCTGCCCAAACCCAACGGCTACCAGTCGTTGCACACGGCGGTGATCGGCCGCCACCGGCCGATCGAGGTGCAGATCCGCACCGCCGACATGCACCAGGTGGCCGAGTACGGCATTGCGGCCCATTGGAAATACAAAGAAGGTGGTTCGCCGGCGGCCTCGGGGGCCGATGCCGAACGGTTCAACTGGCTGCGCCAGCTGGTCGACTGGCAAAAAGATGACGTTGGCGAGGACAGCGGCGACTTTCTGCGCTCGATCAAGGAGGACCTCTTCGATGAAGAGGTGTTCGTGTTTACCCCCAAGGGGGACGTGGTCGGCCTGCGCAAAGGGTCCACCTCCGTCGATTTCGCCTACCGCATCCACTCGGAGGTCGGCAATCACTGCCAGGGCGTGCGCATCAACGATCGGCTCTGCCCGCTCGCCACCCCCTTGCAGAACGGCGACTTCGTGCAGGTGATCACCGCCAAGACGGCGCACCCCAGCCTCGACTGGCTCAATTTTGTCGCCACGCCGACGGCCCGCAACCGCATCCGCCAGTGGTACAAGAACAGCCATCGCGATGAGAACGTCGCGCGCGGCACCGAGATGCTCGAGCGCGAACTGGGCCGCGATGGCTTTGATGCCCTGCTCAACGGTGAGGCGATGGCCCAGGTGGCGCGCCGCTGCAACCTGGTTGGCACCGAAGACCTGCTGGCGTCGCTGGGGTTCGGGGGGGTCACCCTGCACCAGGTGCTCAACCGACTGCGCGAAGAGATTCGTCTCGCCACGGTGGCCGAGGCCCCTCCCAAGAGCAATGAAGAGGTGGCCGCCGGGGTGGTGGCCCACGCTGAACAGCTGGCGCCCCAGCCCCCGCTCCATGGGGCCGGTGCGGCCAGCCCGATCCTCGGTCTCGAAGGACTCGACTACCGCCTCGGCGGTTGTTGTTCACCGTTGCCCGGCGAGGCGATTGTCGGCTCGGTGTCGCTCGGCAATCACGGCATCACGATTCACCGCCAGGATTGCGCCAATGTGGAGGCGATTCCGGTGGCGCGGCGTTTACCCGTCCATTGGAACCCGGCGCTCGAGGCCCAACAGCGCCGTTATCCGGTGCAGCTGCGCATCGAGGTGCTCGATCGGGTGGGCGTGCTCAAGGACATCCTGATGCGGTTGTCTGACCACCGCATCAACGTCAGCGATGCGCGGGTGCGCACCAGCCCCGGAAAGCCGGCGCGCATCGATCTGCGGGTCGAGCTGCAGAACGCAGCCCAGTTGACCAGCACGCTCAACCAAATCCGCTCGATGGCGGATGTGCTGGACATTGCCCGCACCGGCATCGGTTGAGTCCGGTACGGGCTGACGCCCTCAGGCCTGTCAGCCCGAAAAGGGCAGCGACGAGTGGTGCACCAGGATTCGCACCTGGCCGTTGGGTTCGCGGATGAAGGTCCAGGTCTTGTCGACGATGGTTGTTTTGCCGCTGGTGTCGGTCAGCACCACATTGCCCATCGAGGTGGCGGTGGCGCCGTTGAACTGGATCACCTGATTCTTGATCGTGCAGGTCTTCCAGGGCTTGAGGGCGAAGCCAGTGTCCTTGGGATACTTGGGGTTGTTGCCGACGAAGTAGGCAATGGCCCCCTCGCGATCGCTGCGGAAGGTCTGTTCGCCAGCAGCGAGCGTGGGCTTGAAGGCTACCGGTCCGTATTGGTAGGCGTAGGCGTTGTCAATCACCGCGATCGCCGTGGCTTTGGCCTTGGCGAGGCCGCTGGTGCGGTACTCGTTGCTGATCTGCAGCAGTGCCGCACACCAGCTGTTCTGGGTGGCCAGGACCTGGGATGCGCTGATGTTGAGGTCAAGGACCAGACCAGTGTCGGCGGCTTTGGAGGCAGCCATCGTTGACGCCGAGGCCAGCAGGCCCAGGGACAGCGCGGTCCAATGTTTGATCATCATCGTGCTGGACAAGAGGTGGTCGTCGCCCGAAGCTAGACAGTTTTGTCCCTTGGCGCCATACTATTCAACATTGCGTCAAATTTGATTGCAACACATTTTGGACGTTTATCCTGTCATGTGTGGTTGCTAAATCGAACAACGTTTGGTATGGATCTTGCCTTGTTCGCTTGCAGCAGGTTCGCCTGTTGCAGGGGCAAATCCCAGCCTCTTAGGGCCTCAGGGTTGTTGCGATAGGCGTCCGTTCGGCGGTCGGCCAAGGCTATCAATGGTTCATAGTCAGGGCACCTCGAAAAATCCGAGATGGCTTGAATTAACGACTAGTCCAGCTATAATCACAACATCCGATTAGTTCAGGCCGTGGGGCAAAGAGGCTTCTGGGACGAGCAGAACAGAG
>VGQR01000368.1 GCA_016882345.1 Cyanobacteria bacterium K_DeepCast_35m_m2_023 | reverse complement strand
GGATCTGGTGGTGCACTACCCAGGGGCGCCAAGCCCGACCCTGGATGGGCTGTCATTGCAACTGCACGCCGGCGAGCGACTGGCGCTGGTGGGGCCTTCGGGCTGCGGCAAGAGCACCGTGGCCCGGGCCGTGCTGCAGCTGTTGCCAAGCGGCAGCCGCAGCTGCGGCCAGCTGCGGCTGGCCGGCCTCGACCCGCGCCAGGTCTCGGCCGCAACCCTGCAGAGGCTGCGAGCGGAAGCGGTGGGCCTGGTGTTCCAGGACCCGATGACCCGCCTCAATCCGCTGTTGACCATCGGTGAGCACCTGACCGACACCCTGGCGGCCCATGCAACTGGCGGCCGCCGCGGCCAGCACCGCCAACGCGCCGAGGCCCTGCTGCAACGGGTGGGCATCGGCCGCGAGCGCTACGGCAGCTACCCCCATGAATTCAGCGGCGGCATGCGCCAACGGGTGGCGATTGCCCTGGCCATGGCCTTTCGGCCCAGGCTGTTGATTGCCGATGAGCCCACCACCAGCCTCGACGTTGCGGTAGCCGCCCAGGTCATGGCCGAGCTGAGCCAGCTGTGCCAGGAGAGCGGCAGCGCCCTGCTGCTGATCAGCCACAACCTGGCCCTGGCCGGCCGCTGGTCCGACCAGATCGCCGTGCTCGACCAAGGCCGGCTGGTCGAGCAGGCCCCAGCCCGCGAGCTGCTGCAAGCCCCCCGATCGCCCCTGGCCCAGCGGCTGGTGGCCCGGGCCCGGGAGCTGGAGTCCAGCAGCAGCCCCGCAGCGACTGCCACCCCACGGCTGCTGGAGATCGAAGCACTGCGCTGCTGGCACCGGCTGGGCGGTCCGCTCTGGAAGCCGCGCTGGCTCAAGGCGGTCGATGGGGTCAGCCTGCAGCTGCAGGCCGGTGAAACCGTGGGGCTGGTGGGGGCTTCAGGCTGCGGCAAGAGCACCCTGTGCCGGGCCCTGATGGGACTGGCGGCCATCAGGGGCGGCAGCGTCCGATTCGAAGGCCAGAACCTGCTGGCCGGACGGGGGCGGTTGCAGCGGGCCCGGCGCGGGCAGATCCAGATGGTCTTCCAGGACCCCCTGGCCTGCCTCAACCCCCAGATGGCGGTGGGCGAAGCCATCGCCGACCCGCTGTTGATCCATGGGCTGGCCAGCCGTCAGCAGGCGCGCCAGCGGGCGCGGGAGCTGCTGACCACCGTTGGGCTCACCCCAGCGGAGGCGTTTGAGCAGCGGCGGCCGCGCCAACTCTCGGGCGGGCAGCAACAGCGGGTGGCGATCGCCCGGGCGCTGATCCTGCAGCCCAGGGTGCTGCTCTGCGACGAAAGCGTCAGCATGCTGGATGCCGAAGTGCAGGCCGAGATCCTGGCGCTGCTGCGCGGCCTGCAAGAACAGTTGGGACTGGGGATGCTGTTTGTGACCCACGACCTGGCCGTGGCCAGCGGCTTCTGCCACCGGGTACTCGTGCTCGACGGAGGCCGCATCGTTGAACAGGGCCCCAGCGCCGCCATGTTGGCGCAGCCCCAGGCCGCGATCACCCGCACACTTATGGAAGCCTGCCCCAGGCTGCCTTAGAGCTGAACGCCCAGCTCAACACAAGCAACATCAGCCGAGAGCGAATGCATGCAAGGAGCTCAAAACCTCAACAATTATGAATCAATGCAACCCAAACAAAGGCAATTTAGATAATTGAAGCATTAACGGTTTAACGCTCCATTTCAACGATGACTCCCAAAAAGTCAACGCGTTTCATCCCCCTTGCCCTAGCTCCCCTTCTTCAACTGGCCCAAGGGGAGCGCCCGCTTTGGGCCCAGGGCTAAACGAGCTCCAGCAGCGAGAACGGCAAACCCATCATCAAGCGAACAGTCAGCCTCGACGGCGAATGTCCGCTGATTCATCCTGCTCGATCCGGACTGGAAGCGCAAGAGCTCTAAATACAACTTGGACAACCCTGCGAATCCAACAGGAATCTGTAATTACGAATTTGCAGGTGAACTCGTCGCAGGCCAGAAAAAGCTCGACGAAAACAGGCAAAAATATGTCAAACGCAGAATTGTACTAAACCCCATCGCACCCACAACTCGTCGCTGCGCCCCTGGGATTCCCATCCCCGACTGCCGAAGGATGAAACAGTTGCTGCAGCCCAGCCATCTTCCACCACAGGAAAAGACTGCCCCAAAAGCAATCAAGGCGGCATCCTTCTATTGCGAGAAGGAAACACCTGCTTCTACAATTTCAATCAAGATACGCCAAGCAACTTTAACAATCAACTCGTTACAACAGCCAACCAGACGATGGTCATAAGAAGCGGCAACATTGGCAGCCTGTGCCCCATTAAATACACAGACTCCAATGGCAAAAAATTTCTTAGATACGTTATTTAATACAATTTTTAAATCCCAGTAATCCATCTGCGGATTGCTTCTGGAGCACCAGCGGCAAAGACCCGATAACAGAACTTGCAGCCAAACCCAATCCAACAACCGCACCTGCAACCCAACACGGTCCTTGAACTCACTCCCGAGAATCTTCAAAAGCAAATTTTAGGCACGCCAAGAAATCAGCTTGAAAAACCAATCCAGCCGTAGATGTTTTTCAATCAGCAACCATAATGACGCCAGTCTACAGCCAATCACTTAGCGCCTGAGAGTAGAACCTGACCACAACTAGCAACCTGTCGTGATGTCCAACGGCAAAGTCCAGCCCAGGGCAATGCATGGATGCTGATGCAAGACGTGACAAGTCACCCGTTCCCTTGTTCAGCCATCACCTGATTGGCACTGCGATTGGCGCGGACTAGCTTGTCGCACAAATTTCTTGCAATCAACGCTGTGACTTTTTCATAGATCTCGGGCATCGAGTGCTTTAACCGCTGCACCGCA
>VGQR01000367.1 GCA_016882345.1 Cyanobacteria bacterium K_DeepCast_35m_m2_023 | reverse complement strand
CACCCCCTGATCCCCAGCAGATGGAACAGCGGCTGCGCACAGCCCTGGCCAGCCGCTGGCCAGCGTTGGCCACAGCCCCCGGCCGCTACCGCCAGGCGCCCGTCAGCTTCTGCAGTGACGGTCAACCGCTCTGCGGCGCCATCGGCCCAGGGCGCTGGGTCCTGGCCGGATTCAGCGGCGCCTTTGCCCAACTCCCCAGGGCAGCGCGCGGCCTGGCCGATCAATTTGCGGCAAACTGACGGCCATTACAGCATCTTCAGGCCCAAGCCCCCAACCCATTGACGGTGGCAAGCCAGGGCCTGCGTGGCTGACCAGGCTGCATCAAGGCTGGAGCGGTTTGAGCGACCACGACCAGGTGGGGGTCACGCTGGCCGGCATGGGCGGCGCCATCGTGCTGTGGGCCCTGCTGTGGCCGGTGCCCACCCAGGTGAGCGGCATGGGCGTGCTGATCTACCCCAACAACGCCGGGTTGCTCAACGCCCGCGCGGGCGGCCAGGTTCAGACGGTTGACGTGCGCACCGGTGATCGTGTGCGCCGCGGCCAGGTGCTGATGCGCCTCTATCTGCCCGTGCTGGTGAAACAACTCGCCCAGCAACGGGGCAACCTTGCCCAGCTTGAGCGCCACAACCGTGAACTCAACCTGCGCGACGGCCTGCGGTTGAGCACCGAGAAGACCGCCCTCGACACCGCCCTGGCCAAACTGCGCGACGATGCCCGCCGCTACCAATCGCTGCAGGGCACCTACGCCAGCAAACTGCGCAACCTGGACTGGCTGGCCAGGCGAGAGGTGGTGGCACCCCTGTCGTCGGACGTGGTGACCGCCCAGCAGAATCTCACGAGCACCAGCGTCTCGCTCGATGACACCAAGACCCAGGAAAAGAACCTCCTGACCAGTTACCAGCAGGTCAAATTGACGATCGAAACCCAGGCGCTGCAGCGCCGCTACCAGATCGACAATCTCAAACGCCAGATCAAGGTCACCGAAGCCCAGATCGCCTACGACGGCAACGTGACTGCCGAGCGCGACGGCACCGTGCTCGACCTGCAGGTCATTCCTGGGCAGACCGTGGGTGTGGGCCAACGCCTGGGCACGATCGGCAACACCGCCACACCGCAAGCCGGTCAGCAACCGCTCAAGGCGGTGGCTTACTTTGCCCCCGCCGATGCCCGTCGCCTGCCCCCTGGCCTGGAGGTCGAGGTGGTCCCCCAATGGAACCAGCGCGGCCGTTTTGGCGGCATCGTCGGTCGCATCACCCAGGTGTTGACCCTGCCGGCGACGAGCGATGACATTTCAACGACGGTTGGCAATTCCCAACTGGCCAGCGAACTCACCAAAAACGGTCCGGTGATGCGCGCCGAGATCGAGCTGTCGCGCAACCGTTCCAATGACGGTTACCGCTGGACGCTCTCGCAAGGGAGTGGGGTGTTTCCGGTTCGCGACGGCCTCACGATCAACACCTATGCGTATGTCGAATGGCGAACGCCGATCACCTACGTGATTCCGGGCCTGCGTTCGCTCACCGGCGGTTATCGCTCACTGCGCATCGATCGCCTGTGGGACCGGCCGTTCCTGCGGCAGCCCGAAACCATGCCCTGAAGCCCGCAGCCATGCACCGCCTGCCGACCATTCGCAATCCCTTGCTGCGCCAGGAGCTGCCCTGGCTGGTCAGCGAGCTGGTTCTGCTGATCATCCTGTTCAATTCCAACCCCCCTGAACTGTGGTTCTGGTTGGTGGTGTTGCTCGTGATCCTGGGCTACCGCGTCGAGCGGTGGCTGTCGTCGCGGCCGGGGTAACGGCTGGATCACCGCCACCACAGACAGCACTCGGGCCGCTGATGCACTGTTCGGTGCAGCCAGCCAGGCGAGACCCGTCTGCCCTCAACCATCCCGGCCTCGCTCGCTGGCGTCACGCCACTCGAGTTCGGCACTGCGAAGACCCTGCTCAAGGCGGTTGAGCAACATCAGGCGGGAGGCCAGCTGCCGGCGGGACGCCTCGGGCAGCTGCTCCAGCACAGCGTCCTCGACAAACCTGAGCTGATCGACAGGCTCCCAGGGGGGCTGGGGGGCCTGGGCAAGCATCTGCGTCTGCAACAGCGCCTGCCAGAGCTGCAGCCGCTGCGCCACGGCATCCAGACGCAGCGCCAGCTGTCGGTTCAGCTGCTCAAACGCAGGCTCCCCCGAGGGAGGCCTCGGCAGCCGCTGGGCTTCGCCCAGGATCAGGATCTGATCCTCGAGCGCAACATCCAGGCCCTGCCACAACCGCGCCAGCGGATGGTTCTGGGGGACGCTGCCCAGTTCCAACAGGGCACCAGCGCGTTGCTGACGCAAGGCCAGGAGGGCACTGCGCAGGGGGGCCATCGGCACCGGTTGGTGCTTGCAATGCCGCTCCCAGGCCTGCTGCAACTGGCTCAGCAGGGTGACCAACGCCTGCTGCTGCTGCCGCCGGGCCAGGGACGGCCAAAACAGCCGCAACGACCACAGCGCCATCACCACACCAAACAGGGTCCAGAACAACCGCAGTGGAACCCAGCTGTCGAGTTGGCCCTCGTGGACCAGCCAGCCCATCGCCACCACCATGCACCCGACCGAGTAACCGACCGAAAGCCGCAAGCCACCGGCCACCACCCGCACCAACAGCAACGCCAGCGGCAGACCCACCACCACGGGCAGTCCCTGCAGGGCGGGGTAAGCGACCAGCAGCACCACCCCGCCAACCAGGGTGCCGAACAGCCGTTGACGGCCCAGTTCGACCGTCTCGCCATAGGTGCTGACGCTGACGCTCAACACCGCCAGGGCCGCATAGGTGATGTCGGGCAGGGTGGTGAGGGTGGCAAATCCCTGCACCAATGCCACCGTGCAGGTGAGCCGCAACGTCGAACGCAGCGAGGCGGGGAG
>VGQR01000366.1 GCA_016882345.1 Cyanobacteria bacterium K_DeepCast_35m_m2_023 | reverse complement strand
CGTTGGCAGGGGGGGGGCTACGCCGGTCCGTTCCGGCTGCAGCCCGATGCCCATGGCACTTGGACGCTGGTGGAGCAGGTGCCGCTTGAGCGCTATCTCGAAGGGGTGGTGCCCCATGAGATCGGTGCCGGCGCCCCGGCCGAAGCTCTAGCGGCGCAAGCCGTGTTGGCCCGCACCTGGGCCCTCAGCAATCAACACCGCTACGGCGTTGACGGCTACCACCTTTGCGCCAGCGTGCAATGCCAGGTGTACAGCGATCCACGCCAGGCCAGTGCCTCGGTGCGGCAGGCCATCCAGCGCACCCGTCACCAGGTGCTCAGCTGGCAGGGCCATCCCATCCATGCGGTATATCACGCCAGCAACGGAGGTCTCGCAGCCCCGCTCGAAGAGGCTTGGGACGCGGCTCCCCAGCCCTACCTGCGCGCGGCCGTCGATCAGCAGGGAGCAGCGACGGCGACGGCTGCTCCGGCCCTGCCCCCGCCCGGCGGCCCTGGGCCCTTGGCTTTGCTGCAGCGGCCAACACCCTGGGTCGGTGCCGACCATCCGCTGTTTCGTTGGCGTCGGGAGCTTGATGGCGCTCAGATCGCGGCGGCTCTCGAGCAGCGGGGCGTTCGGATCGGTCGCATCCAGCGCTTGACCGTCCTGGAGCGGGGCAGCAGTGGCCGCGTGCTGGCCCTGGCGATCGAGGGCAGCGCCGGCCGCCACGTGCTGCGGCTCGATGCCATTCGCCGAACCCTGCGGCGGTTGCCCAGCACCCTGTTCGCGCTGACGCCCCTGGCTGCAGGGCTGTGGCGCTTCGAAGGCGGCGGCTTTGGCCATGGGGTCGGCCTGTCCCAGGCCGGTGCCATCGACCTGGGCCGCCGCGGTTGGTCCTATGCCCGCATCCTTGAGCGCTACTACCCCGGCACGCGGCTGTCATCGCTCGACGACGTCAAGCCTTTAGGCAAACCGTAGAGTTGCTGCGATCTGGACGATGGCCATGGACGCGGGCGGCAGCTCCACTGATCGCCGTCGCGTCAAGTCAGCTGGATTTTTGATCGCCTGCACCGCCGCGGGCATGGCCCCGCACTGGTTGCCGGCCGAGCAGAGTTTCTGGCCGGCCATCGTGCTGGCGCTTGTGCTGGGCGGCTACAGCATTCGTACCGTGCTGCTGCAGGGGCTGGGTGCGTCCCCGTTCGCCGCGGCCGATGCCCGGGCCAGCGTCGACGGCCCGCTGCCGGCCGTGGATGTGGTGGTGGCCGCCCGTGATGAGCAGGCGGTGATCACCCGCCTGGTCGAGCATCTGGCCGAATTGCGCTACCCCCAGGATGCGCTGCGGCTGTGGGTTGTCGATGACGGCAGCAGCGATCGCACCCCCGAGTTGTTGCAGGGCCTGCAGCAACGCTTTGCCCAATTGCAGGTGTTGCGTCGCCCCCCCGATGCCGGCGGCGGCAAGTCGGGGGCACTCAATGCGGTGTTGCGCCAGCTTCAGGGGCGCTGGTTGCTGGTGCTCGATGCCGATGCCCAGCTGCAGCCCGACACTCTTGAGCGTTTGATCCCTGTTGCCGAGTCGGGACCTTGGGCGGCTGTGCAGCTGCGCAAGGCCGTCGCCAATGCCCAGGTCAATCTGTTGACCAAAGCGCAGGCCATGGAAATGGCCCTCGATGCTGTGATTCAGCAGGGGCGACTGTCGGCCGGTGGCATCGTCGAACTGCGTGGCAATGGCCAGCTGCTGCGCCGCGATGCCGTCGAGGCCTGCGGTGGATTCAACGAAGCCACCGTCACCGATGACCTCGACCTCAGCTTTCGGCTGCTGATTCACGGTCAGCCCATCGGCATCCTCTGGGATCCCCCCGTGCGCGAAGAGGCCGTGTTGGCGCTGCCTGCCTTGCTGCGGCAGCGCCAGCGCTGGGCCGAAGGCGGCCTGCAGCGCTTCTTCGATTACGGACCGGCCCTGTTTTCACCTCGGCTCAACCGCAACCAGCAACTGGATTTGGTCGGCTTTTTCCTGCTCCAGTACGCCATGCCGGTGTTGGCGGTGGCCGATCTGCTCGGCGCCCTGGTGACCCGAAGCCTGCCCTGCATCTGGCCGCTGTCGATCGTGGCCCTAGGGCTGTCGGGCCTGGCCATCGTCAGGGGTTGCCGCAGGCCGAGCGAAGGACCGCCGCTGCCGCGCATGACCCCCTGGGCCATGGCACTCGGCATCGTCTACCTGGCCCATTGGTTTGTGGTCATTCCCTGGGTGGCGTTGCGCATGGCACTGCTGCCCAAGCGCCTGGTCTGGGCCAAGACGCTGCACCTGGGTGAAGAGCCGCTGGACCCGGCAGCTGCCGTCGACCCCGACGACGACCAGGAAGCGCCCGCGACGGCCTGATCACGTCGCGCCCTGCGGGCGCACACCAACTCGGCCCAGGGGTCAGGCCACGTCGCGATCGCTGCCGGGCAGATCCAGCTCGCCGTCGATCTCCACGACTTCGCCGTTGAAAAACTGGGCAAAGCTCTGGGCTTTGGCATCAATGCTGCCGATTTCGGGGGTCGATGGCCGCGCGGGCTCTGCGTTGCGCGGCTGCTCGGGTTGGGGTTGGGGGCTGGGTGCAGCAGGCGGCGGGTCTGCAACGACCGAGGCCTGAGCTTGTGGTTTGGGCGGTGGCGGTGGCGACTGCGGTTCTCCGCCACCTTCGAGCACCAGCTGTCGGGTCCCCCCCAGGGCTTGTTGCAGCGCTTTCTCGAGCAGGGGCAGCCGGCTCTGCACCATGGCCATCCAGGTGCCGGCCACGCGCACCACGGCACGCCGGTCGTCGAGGCGCACCAGCTGGGCCTGTTGCGACAGCAGCATGCGGGTGGACGGCAGTTCGAGTCCCGCCAGGATCTGTTGCCACAACTCGGGCAGGTTGGTCTGTGCAGCCGCGGCCGGCGAAGGGGC
>VGQR01000365.1 GCA_016882345.1 Cyanobacteria bacterium K_DeepCast_35m_m2_023 | reverse complement strand
AGCCGCGGCGGTGGCCGTGAGCTCCCGGGACTGGTGCGACGCCGCGCAGCCGAGGTGGCTCTGTTCAGCTCACAGCCACGGTGGTAGATCGTGCTGGTCGGGGATGGTGTCCTCACCAAAGCGACCGCGGTCTGCGGTGCCGTTGACACAGTGGGGTCGTCGTTGATTGCCGTCCGCAGACCAAAAAGGATCGGAACCCGTCAATACAGTTAGCATGTCTCGCAGTCAGTCGATTGCGAGGCGGCATCAATGGGCAATATGAGTTATTATTACATGTTGATTTTTGGGAGCCTCTTGTTGCTCTCGCAGTTGCTGGAATATCTCGCGGAAAAGTTTAAGTTGCCTGCAATGTTGTTGATATTGGTGATGGGATTGATGATTCCTGATTTTCTGGGCAACCAGCAACCATTGATCACGATTCATCAAGCGGAGTCCATTGCGAACCTCGGGCTGGTTGTCATTTTGTTCTATGGCGGTCTGACCACGCGGTGGTCTGCCATGCGCCACGTGCTGTGGCCCGGCTTAAGAATGGCCACTCTGGGTTGTTTGATCACGGCTGGCTCTGCCACTGGCTTGATTTATGGCCTGTGGGCCTTGCAGGGTGGCCGGTCACTGGTTCCCGTCTTGACCGATTCGGCTGGCACAACCTTCCCCGCCGATTTGCCCTTGGCATTGTTTTTGGGGGCAATGCTCTGCAGCACCGATGCCACAGCCGTGCTTGCCTTGTTGCGTCCAATCGCGAGCAAAATTCCTAAGAAATTGCTGAATTTGATTGAATGTGAGTCCGGATTCAATGATCCGATGGCCGTTGTTTTGGCTGGTGTTGCTTTGGCGCTTGCCCAAGACAGCCTTGGCGAGCCGCTGTTGCTGATTCGTGATGTGGTGTTGGAATTTGCGTTGGGTGGCCTGATTGGTGCTGTTGGTGCGGTCTTGGGTGTGTTCATCCTGAGTCGTGAACACATCAGCAAGCCCAGTTCGGGTAGTGAAATCATTTGTTTGTCTCTGTTGATGTTGAGTTCGGCAACTTCTTATTTGCTCGGGGGTAGTCCTTTGCTGTGCGCTTACGTCATGGGCTGTATCGTTAGCAACTCCGATCGAGTTGATTGCGTGGTTGTCAGTGATTTCGCCATTTTCAACCGCGCCAGCGAATTGATTGTGTTGATTTGTCTTGGCTTGGTTGTCTTTCCCGCGGATGTGTGGCCGGTTAAGTGGTATGCCCTGGTTGTGTTTTTAATCACCATGGCAAGTCGGCTTGTGATGACCTATTTGACATTGCACGGATCACCCTTCGGCTCAGCCGAAAAGGGCTTTGCTGTTTTTGCCGGCCTGCGGGGTGCTGTTCCGATTGCCATTGCACTTGAGTCGGCATCCTCCGGTGTGGCCTGGGGGTCATTGATGCCAGCCTTTGCCCTAGCGGTGGTGATGGTTGGCCTTGTTGCTCAAGGGTATTTTTTGCCCGCAGCCACCGATCTGCTGGCTCAAGCCATCGGCAGCCGTGCTGATGACAGGACCGATCAGAAGCCAGTGGAGCAACCAAGTTCTTGAGCACAGCTCCACGGTGGCTGGGCTCGATTTGATGCTGGAACTGTCTTGATCAACGCAGTGCGCCTGCCGGCCTCGAGCCCTTGAGCTCCAATCCTTGCCTGGGCCTGCTCTCCAGGCGCTGCACGGGTTTTGGGGTCAGAAGCCGGCTAACGGATTTGAACCGATGGCCTTCGCTTTACAAAAGCGCTGCTCTACCGCTGAGCTAAGCCGGCATGCGCTGATTCTAGAGGGTGCTTGTCCTCTTCTCTTGCCCTTGGCTGGCTTGCCAAATCTGGAGCCTGGTTTAACGCTCCAGATCGCTGCCTCTGTTGGGATTGCCTCAATCCAGTGGACAGATGTTAAAGCTCCACGGTCTGGAATGATCCTCCAGGTCTGCGACTCTGTTGACATGATTCAGTTTGGGCGTTGCCGAGCCGGTTTGGATCTTCAGAACCAGAGTACTGATTAGCAAATCTGGCGATTGCCTTGGCGGTGGTCCTCGTCACTGTGTTCATGCCATAAGTCCCTGTCAAAGCTCTTTCTGCTGCACGTCCTTGGTGAGGCTGTTAGTGCCGCATTTGATCGTCACGATAACTCCGTCATGCCTTAGTCATCTGTAAGGCTGACCGTTGATTTGAGGCATTTTCTCTGCGTGAATCGTGCCTTTTCATGTTCTTCTCTCCAAGATGGTCTTGCAGCCGGCATTAGATCGCTTTAATCGCTGTTCAATGACGTTGCAATTCCTTCGTCAATCCACCATCAATCTCATACGAATCATGACTGAGACCGCCAGCGAAGGCTTCGAAGCCGTTGAGCAGCAGCAGCCGTCTGTGCTCACAATCGACGGTACTGCCTATGGTTTTGACACGTTGAGCGAAAGAGCCCAGCTGCTCAGCGTCGATTTTGTGCGCACCGACCAAGAGTGGATCTCGTTGCAGCATCGCTATCGCCAGTTCTTGGCGATGGAGGCAACCGTGGTGAACCAACTCAAGGAAGAGGTCGAGAAATCGGAGATGGAGCCGGTTTGGACCAGTGGCAATCGATCGGAGACCGCTCAACCTCTACTCACAATCGACGATAAGTCGTACGACGCGTCAAAGATTCCAGACAATATACGTGTCTATGTCGAGGACCTGGTACGCAATAACCAAGAGCGTGGCCAGCTTGAGTTCCGTCTGCGCTAGCTTGTTGCGGCTCGGAGCGCCTATTTGAGGGGGATCCGTGAAGAGATTGACAGCAGCGGTATCCAACCCGTTGATCCCCAACCAGAAGGCTCCGAGATCAAGGATGAGTGATCCCTAACTTGGGACTGTCAACAGTGGTTCGGTTGCAGTGCTGATATCACATTCCATAATGCAATCAACTAATCGGCAGATTGCA
>VGQR01000364.1 GCA_016882345.1 Cyanobacteria bacterium K_DeepCast_35m_m2_023 | reverse complement strand
GCGCTCCAAGGCACCGACAGCAACACCGGCATCAGCTTCCCCGCAGCCGACACCGTTGCCATCAACACAGGCGGCAGTGAGCGCAGCCGGGTGGATAGCTCCGGGCGTCTGTTAGTTGGCACGTCTAGTGAAATTAGCGCAGTAACACCATCAATTCAAGTCGCCAGAAGCACCGGTGGTTTTTTTGCGATTGCGAATAGCGATTCTATTAGTGCTGCCGATAATATGTTGGGGCAAATTGCTTTTTTCGGGAAGCAAGCAGGTGGCTATGGGTTCGGCGCCGCAATTACAGCAACATCTGATGCAGGCTGGTCATCGCTCAGTGACGTTCCAACTCGCCTAGTGTTCAGCACTACCGCCGACGGGGCGAGTACTCCGACGGAGCGGATGAGAATTAAGAACGATGGTGAATTAGTGGTACCAAGAGCATACACTAATACAACAGTTAATGCGGCCAATGGTTTTGTTTTTAATGATGGGTCAATAGGTAGATCCACTTCTTCGGCCAAGTTTAAGACCAATGTTGAGCTAATTGAGTATTCTTATTCAGACGCAATTCTAGAATGTCGTCCAGTTTGGTATCGATCAACCTGCCAAAAAGATAATCCTCAGTGGGGATGGTGGGGTTTTATTGCAGAAGAAGTTGCGGCAATCGATCCACGCCTTGTTCACTGGAAAACAACTGAGCAAGTCACGCAAGAAAACGGAACCATTGAACACATTTCTTGCGAACCAGAGCCCGATGGGGTTGCTTATGACCGTTTTGTACCCCACCTATTGAACCTGATCAAGCGGCAGAAGGAGCAGATTGAAGCGATGGAAGCCCGATTGACTGCTCTCGCTGCTGATTAGTCCCCTTCTCTAATGACTCCCATGACTAACAACAACCACAACCAGGAGGTGACACCATGAGCCCACTACGGATGCTTGGCAGCACGTCAGGCTATGCAGAATTGGCACCTAGCGCCGTCGCAGGCGATCAGACCTTCACGCTGCCTGGCACGGGTGGCACGCTTGTCACCACAAGCGGCACGCAGACGCTGACTAATAAGACCATCCAAGGTGGAGGCATCACCTCCGGCACCTCTGTCGCATCTACCAGCGGCACCAGCATTGATTTCACCGGCATCCCGAGCTGGGTGAAAAGGGTGACGGTGATGTTTAGCGGGGTTAGTCTTAGCAGCAATGCCGCGTTACTTGTTCAGATAGGAAGTGGCAGCGTTACCAGCAGCGGCTACCTGTCCAGCTCTAGCTACGTTTCACATCAATTCACTAATACGACAAGTGGCACTAATAATACATCTGGCTATGTTGTTTTAGCGAATAATGCCAGTAGTGTTGTTGATGGCATGTTAATTATTGCTCTACAAACCGGCAATACTTACGTTTCGTCGCATGTTGCGGCTACTCGCGCTGCTGGCCTAGGGGCTATCGTATTTGGCGCTGGAACTGTCAGTCTTTCTGGAGCACTTGATCGTGTTCGAGTTACTTCGACAAGCACCGACACCTTCGACGCCGGGACCATCAACATTCTCTACGAGGGCTAATCATGGAACGCATTGAAGTCAACGTCATCACAGGTGAGCAGCGCACAGTTCCGCTGACCGCCGCCGAGATTGAAGAAATCCAGAACCGCCCTGTGCCGGTGCTGACCACCGATGAGCAGCGAGCAGCCCGAGCCGCCGCCTACACCAGTGAAGCCGACCCGCTGTTCTTCAAAGCGCAGCGCGGCGAGGCAACCATCGAAGAGTGGCAGTCTACTGTCGCTGACATTCGTGCTCGCTTTCCCTACCCCACTGAGGTTGAATCATGAGCACGCTGAAGACTTCCAACCTGCAACACGCATCTGCAGCCAGCGCAAACATCACGTTAGCCAGCGATGGCACTATCGGCGGAACTTGCCTTACGCAAACCTGCCGCGCCTGGGTCAACTTCAACGGCACCGGCGCCGTGGCAATCCGCGCCAGCTACAACGTCAGCAGCATTACGGATAACGGAACGGGCGACTATACGGTGAACTTTACAACTGCGTTGGCGGATGCAAATTATGGATTTATCGGAACTGGCAGAGGCAATTCCGCTGTTTCTTTAGTCATGGGTAACCACGATAACGTCACGCAAACAAGCAGTGCATTGCGGATCTACAACTTAAACGCATCTTTTGCACCTGCAGATCCAACTGTGACAAATGTCGCCATCTTCCGCTGAGGTAACACCATGAAAATCATTTACACCAACAACGAAGGCGGCGTCAGCGTCATCCATCCCACGGGTGAACTGAGCATCGAAGAAGTCGCCGCTAAAGATGTGCCCGAAGGCTTGGCCTACGAGATCGTCGAAGATGACGCCATCCCCAGTGACCGCACCTTCCGTGGTGCGTGGGTAGCCGCCGGAGCTGCCGTGGAAGTGGACCTCGACCAAGCCAAAGAGATCGGCCACGACAAGCGCCGCGCTGCTCGCGCTGAAGAGTTCGCCCCGCTGGATCGCGTGATCTCGCTGCAACTGCCCGGCATGGATACCACCGCTGCCGAAGCTGGCCGCCAACTGATCCGCGACAAGTACGCCCAGGTGCAGGCCGACATCGACGCTGCCGCCAGTCCTGACGAGATCAAGGCAGCTCTCGGGCTTGATTAGTTCCAGCCACTACGATGACTGAGCTTCCATTTATCTATGTTTGCAGCCACGCCGGCAAGATCGGCAATTTTCGCTGGGTCAATTCGGGGCGCGGCTACTGGGGACGCTGGGGCTACGTTGATCCATGTCCAGACGAAGACAAGGAAGAAAGCGTGCCGCTGCCCTGACCGCCTTATTAAAGGCTCAGCGCTGCATGACAATAAGAGCTGGCCTTATTAAAGGCACCGATACATTGGTAAAGCGCCCTTAGTTTTCTACAAGTGGCCGTTAAGTCAAA
>VGQR01000363.1 GCA_016882345.1 Cyanobacteria bacterium K_DeepCast_35m_m2_023 | reverse complement strand
CGATGGCCTGCAACGGGTGATCGCCATGATCACCGAAGCCAGGGACGCTGCCAGCGCACGCGCCAGCCTGCAGGTGCACCTGGACCTGAGCGAGCGCCAGGCCGATGCGGTGCTGGCGATGCCGCTGCGCCGACTGACCGGACTCGAGCAGGACGGGTTGAGACAGGAAGCCGAGACCCTGCGCCAGGAACGCATCCGCCTGCGGCATTTGCTCGAAGACCGCAGCGCCCTGCTCGACAACCTGGTCAGCGAGCTCAAGGCGCTCAAAAAGCGTTACGCCACTCCGCGCCGCACACGACTGATCGAGGGCGGCGATGAGCTGGTCGCCCAACGGGCAGCGGCGGTGAGACCCAATGCCGAACTGCAGCGGCAACAGGCCTTTGCCGCCCTGGCGAGCGATAGCCGACTGCTGATCCAGAGCGACGGCAGCGTCAAGATCGTGACCCCGCAAATGCTGGGCCGCCTGCATCTCGACGAGGCCGCGCCCCTGGCCGATCAGCCAGCACCGGCGCGCCTGATTCTGCCGATCCAGCAGCAGCCTGCGCTGCTGGCCTTCACCGGCAGCGGTCGAGTGGCCTTGCTGCGCTGGGAGTTTGCCGGCCAACAGCCCGGACATCTGGAGCGCTTCCTCCCTGATGGCCTCAACGGCGATCCGGTGGTGCAGGTGCTGCCGCTGCCGAGCGAGAGCGATGCAACCCTGGGATTGCTGAGCAGCGACGGACGCTTCAAGCGACTGCCCCTGGACGAATTCCAGGACCTGTCGGGCCGGGCCGCGACCGTGCTCAAGCTCAAGGAAGGGGTGACGCTGCAACGGGTGGTGGTCTGCCGCGAGGGCGGCGAAGTGGTGGTCGCCAGCTCCACCGCCCGGATACTGCGCCTGGCCGTCAACGACAGCAACCTGCCCTTGATGGGTCGCGCTGCACAGGGATCGATGCTGATGCGCCTGCTGCCGGGTGAAACGGTGGTGGGCGCAGCCGAGGTGACCGCTGCCGGAACCGTGCTCCTGGCCAGTCGTCGTGGTCAGATCAAACGACTCGACGTGACGGAACTGCGTCCCTGTCTACGCGGTGATCTGGGCCAGATCGGACTGCAGTTCAGCGATCGCTCTGACGCGTTGGTGGATCTGCAAAGCGATGCTGATTCAGTGGTCGGCATCAGCCTCAGCAACAGCAGCAAAAACGCCCGCATCTCCTGCGCTGAACTGATCGCTCAAAGCACTGCTTCGGCAGGTATCCAGCTTGAGCTGCCAAGTGGCAGTGAAGTATCAGAACTGATCCCACTGATTCACACCTAGACAACTGGGCCTATAAGACCGTTGCCGCAAGTCCAGCGGGTTCCAGCATCAACTTGCTGGAGCGGACGCTGTCATCCATGTCGATCGGATACTTGCCGTCAAAGCAGGCCGTACAAAAATGGGACGACTGGGTCTGGGCAGCCCCCACCATGCCTTGCTTGCTGAGATAGGCGAGGGAGTCAACCCCCAGGTGAGCGCTGATCTCGTCGAGGGTGAGACGGGCGGCAATCAATTGGTCCTGGGTGTCGGTATCAATCCCATAGAAACAAGGGTGGGTGACCGCCGGAGAACTGATGCGCATGTGCACCTCGGTCGCGCCCGCGTCACGCAGAGCCGCCACGAGTTTGCGGCTGGTGGTGCCGCGCACGATCGAATCATCGATCACCACCACCCGCTTGCCGCAAAGCACATCGGGCAGGGGGTTAAGCTTGACGCGAATACCGGCTTCGCGCATCGCCTGGGTTGGTTGGATGAAAGTTCGCCCGACATAACGGTTTTTGATCAATCCGTCGGCAAAGGGAATGCCGCTGACCTGCGAATAGCCGATTGCGGCCGGAATGCCCGAGTCGGGAACACCGATGACGATGTCAGCTTCGACCGGAGTTTCGCGAGCCAAGGCCTCACCGATGCGCACCCGATAGCTGTACAGCGATTCACCGAAGAAACGGCTGTCAGGACGGGCGAAATAGATCATTTCGAACACGCACAGCTTGGCGGGTTCCTCGCACCAACGCGCATGCCGGGGAGCACTGGAATCGGCAGTGAAATGGATCAGCTCACCGGGTTGAACATCGGCGACGTAGGTGGCGCCGATGATGTCGAGACCGCAGGTTTCGCTGCTCACCACCCACTGGCCCTGGTCCCGTTGGCCCATCGTGCCGAACACCAGGGGACGGATGCCGTGGCCGTCGCGCAGGGCATAGAGCCCTTCAGGCGTGCCGATCACCAAGCTGAAGGCGCCGCGGCAGCGGGCGGCAGCGGCACGAATCGCCGGGTCCCAGTCCAGTCCGCGATCAACCTCCTGCTGGATGGCGAACGCGATCAACTCAGAATCGGTGGTGGAGTTGAAGTTCTCGCTGTGCTCCTGCAGCGACTGGCGCAACTCCGCCGCATTGACCAGATTGCCGTTGTGGGCCAAGGCCAAGGGGCCCAGGCGGGTGAGCAGCAACACGGGTTGGGCATTGCAGACCTTGCTGCTGCCGGTGGTCGAATAGCGGTTATGGCCGATCGCCAGATCACCGCTGAGACGCTCGAGCACGGCCTGATCAAACACCTGGGAGACCAATCCCATGTCCTTGTGCAGGCGCACCTTGCTGTCGGAATCAAACACAGCGATGCCAGCCGATTCCTGGCCCCGGTGCTGCAGGGCGTACAGGCCGAAATAACAGAGATTGGCCACCGGCTGCTGGGGAGCCAGCACAGCGAAGACCCCACAGGCCTCCTCGGGCTTGTCCGGGCGGTCGGAGCGGCTCAGGGACGGGGAAAAAACGTCATCCACAGAACCTTGAATCGTCGCGTTGATCACATTCTGCATCAGGCTGTCGGCGGAATCCCGCTGGCCATGCGACGGGGGATGGCCTGCTCAAATGCCGTGGCCAAGGTCGCCACCGGCAGCTGCA
>VGQR01000362.1 GCA_016882345.1 Cyanobacteria bacterium K_DeepCast_35m_m2_023 | reverse complement strand
CGGCGGCAGCGCTAATGGCGTCGCCCCCGCCCGGGCTGATCTGCAGCCGTGTGCCCTGGCCGATCTGCAGCAGGCCCGGTTGTTCGAGCAGCAGGCTGGCGCCCGGCTCGAGCGGCTGGCCATCGAGCGCCACCGGTTGGTCGGCCCCTGTGCTCAGCAGGGTGACCCGGGCCGCCATGCCCTGGGCGCGGGCCTGGGCCTGGGCCAGCTGTTGTTCGGCCTGCCGCAGCTGGCGCACCTGGGCCAGCTCGATCGCTGGCAGGGCCTGCAGCTGCGCTTTGATGCCGTTGGCCTGCTGTTGCAGTGCCTCGAACTGCGTTTTGTACCGCAGCAACTGCTCGCTTTCGCGGGCCAGGCTCGCCAGCTCGCGCCGCAGACCGAGCTGGTCGAGCTCGCGCTGCAGGCTCTGTTGTTGGCGTTCGCTGTGCTGTTGCTGCGCTTGGGTGCTCGCGATCGCAGCGCTGGTGGCCTCGCGTTGCTGTTGGTCGTGTTCGAGCTGGTGCTGCAGCAGCGCGAGCTGGTGCTGGTCGGCCTGGCGTTGCTGGTCCAGGGCCAGCAGCTGCTGCCGTAGACCCTCCACCTGCTGCAACCGGCGTTGCAGCGGTTCGGCGGCCCTGAGCTGCTGACAGCGGGGCTCGAGCTGCTGCAGGCGCTGGTTGATCTGGAGCAGCTGCTCCATGGCGCTCTCGAGCTCGCTGAGCCGTTGTTGCGCCAGCTGCAGAGCTTCACGGGCGTCGCGTTCTCGGGCCTGGGCCAGGGCCAGCGGCGAACCGGCGCGCACCTTGCCGGTGGCGGTGAGCTGCAGCGCCAGCCGTTGCTGCAACAACGCCTGCACCTGGCGATCGAGGGCCGATTCGAGCGCGGTGGCGGTGGCCGCCAGGGCGCCACGATCGCTGCCGCCCTGCAGTTGCTGCACCAGCTGGGGCAGGGCATAGGCGTCGCCGCCGCTGGCCAGCAGGTCGCTGCCGGCCTCGCCCTGGCGCACCCACAGGTGGGCCCAGCGCAGGGGCAGCTGGGCAACACGGCGTCCTTCGATCGGACCGGCCACCTGCAGCAAGGCGGCCAATTGGCTTTCGGCGCTGCTGCCCTGCAGGGTGGCGCCACCGCTGCTGCTCAGCTGGCAGGTGCCGCCGGCACCGGCAAAGCGTTTGCGCAGCAGCCACAGCTGCCCGCCCGCCTCAAACCGCAGCTCCACCTCGGGCAGTCCGCTGTGCAGTTGCGAGCGCAGCTCCTCAACGCCGCGACCGCTGGTATTGGCCTTGAGAAACAGGGCGCGGTGCAACGCCTCGACCACCGTGCTTTTGCCGCTTTCGTTGGGGCCGCCGATGAGGCTCAAACCCGGAGCAAAGTGCAGCTCCAACTGCTGGTGTTGGCGCACCCGCGCCAGGCGGGCGTCGATCAGGCGCATGCGTCGCTCACGCAGCGGTGCAGCTCGAGCAGGGCCTGGCTCAACTCCTGCCTGTCGCTGGCGTCATGGGCCAGGTGCTGTTGCAGACGCTGGGCCACCGCCGCCACCAGCGGAGCCGCCGTCAGCTCGGTCAAGGCTGCGAGCTCGGCGGCATCGGCCTGCAGTCGGACGGCCCCGCGGCGCTTGAGCCGCAGCAGCTGGGCCTGCCAGCGTTGCAGCAGGGCATCGAGTTGTTGCTGGCCAGCGATGCTCAGTTGGCCCTCGAGCTCGAGCAGCAGCAGGTCCTGGCCCACCCGGCCCTGCAGCAGCTGCTCGACCTGGGTGTCCAGTCGGGGCAGATCGCCATCCCCGCCAAGGCTGAACCCCAGGGGATGCCAGCCGATGGCGCCGCAGCTGTGCGGGGTCACCACGGGTGCCACGCCGCGCTGCAGCTGAACCGTGAGCACCTGGCCACTGCGGTAGTCGTCGCCGCGCGGGAAGCGGTCCGCTTCCGGCGTGCCGCTGTACCAGGCCTTGGGGTGGACCTGTTTGCAGCCGTGCCAATCGCCGAGGGCGACGTAGTCGACCTGCTGCAGCCAGCTGGCATTGAGGTCAATGCGGTTGGGGGTTGGTGCGGGGTTGTCGTCATCGAGATCGCTACCGCCAAAGCCGCTGACACCGCCATGGGCCAGCACCAGCCTGGGACTGTCGGGCGGCAGGGCGCTCCAGTCGAGTTGCTGCAGCCAGCCGCAGGGGTCGTTGCTGTCGTGCCGCTGCTGCAGGCCGCAGGGCAGCACCAGCAGCCCATCGAGCGCAAGCGGCTGGCGCTCCACGAGCACCTGCAGCAACGGCGCGCGCCGGCGCTGTTCGGCCCAGAACGTCTGGCTCTGCCAGACGCTGCCGGCGCCTCCGTGGTCGTGATTGCCGGGGATCACCACGGT
Organism: Cyanobacteria bacterium K_DeepCast_35m_m2_023; assembly: GCA_016882345.1. Next base: position 589 of record VGQR01000362.1, on the reverse strand, counting down.
GGGCAGCGCCAGCGCGCCGATCGCCGCGCAGACGGCGCTGACATCGGCGGGGCTGGGTGTGGGCGAATCGAACAGATCGCCCGCCACCACCACCGCACTGGCCTGACAGCGCTGGGCAATGCTGCCGATGCGCCCGATCGCCTCGAGGCGAACCTGGCGCAGGCGGCTGCGCTTGTCCGGATCCTGAACCCGGCCGTAGGGCTTGCCGATCTGCCAGTCGGCGGTGTGCAGCACGGTGACCGCAGGCTGCGTTGCAGACGGCACGTGCGCCCTCACCCTCGCTTGGCGTCGCCTGTCTAGCGCCTGACGTCCCAGACTGGAACACCCCCGGACGGCTGCCTCGATGCTCGCGCTGTGCAAACGGCTGTTGCAGGCCCTGGTCCTGGTGCTGCTGGTGGTGCTGGTGCTCTGGCCCCGGCCGGCCCTGGCCCTGGCCGATGGGCCGGTCCTGTTTGAGAACCATTGCGCTGGCTGTCACGTCAACGGCGGCAACATCATTCGCCGGGGCAAGACGCTCAAGCTCTCAGCCCTCGAGCGACAGGGTCTGGCCAGCGTCGACGCCATCGCCCAGATCGCCGCCGCGGGCATC
>VGQR01000361.1 GCA_016882345.1 Cyanobacteria bacterium K_DeepCast_35m_m2_023 | reverse complement strand
TGATGCGCTTTTCTTGATTCATTTCTCGTGGTCTCGCTATCCTGCTGCTAACTCCTCTGTTTCCTGATGACAAGCACTGTTCGCCCATTCACAAGATTAACGATGTTAATCAAGCGGCATCTCCATGCTAGATCTATTCGTGCTCAGCTGGCGCTAGGTCTGGCATTTGGTTTAGTGCCATGCTTGGCTTTAGGATTCTATGTCACGCAACAGTACACAAAATCCCGTGTTCTAACGCTTACTGAAAACAGATTGCAGGCCGAGGCGGAGCTGATTTCCTTTGGTCTTAGCCAATGGGGGCGCGGCGTCTCCAGGCTTGTCCATACAATTGCTGTTACACCGGCATTTCGCACAGGCCGTATTGCAGAGATTCAAACTGTTTTAGACCGTGTTGCATCCGAAGACTCCGATCGGCTCTGGCGCTTTTGGAGTGCATCCTCTCAACCAAAGCTGCTTGCTTCAGCGGGAGGCATTATTTCCTCAGAGATGAAACGGTCTGCAGAGAAACATCAGTTCACTCGATCGTATTACCAAGCTGCACTGCGAGGAGCGTCTACATACCAAACCGTTATTTCTAGAACTACGGGTAAGCCTTGTCTCAATGTTGCCCAGCCGGTTTTCACAGAAGCATCATTTACTCGTGTGAAATTTCAAGAGACTGGTCGGGCCATGGCCGCTGAACGCTTGATGCGACAGCCCATTAGAACCGATCTCAGCGGTGTGCTGGTGTTATGCATTCCCCTTGAACAGATTGGTTTCGATACAGGTCTTGTTGATCTTTTCAAGGATGAGAAAATACCCACCTTGAATGGCAACAACAGCCACGACTTCCTCCATAATCCCAAGGGCTTCAATAGCGCTATTGTACTCGTTAGCAATTCTGGGCAGCTGCTTTTTCCAGATGTTCGGAATCAGAAGAGTAGCATCCCCTTGATCGCCGATCTAAAATCTTCATCGCTCACCGGTCTCTATGAGTTTGCTCATCAATCCATGTCCGGCAGGGAAGGTTTCGTCACACTCTCAGCCAACGACCAACGATATTTCGCTTTCAGCTCAAAGGTTGATTCTGCTTGGTCTCTGATTCTTCTGCTCAATGACCGAGCTGTTACTGGCTCTGTTAACGCAATAGCACGGGTCCAGGCCTTTGTTGGCCTTGTTACTCTCTTGCTCGCTCTCTTCATTGTGGTGCTTCGATCAAGATCACTCAGTCGTCCTCTTTCTATTGCAGGATCTGCTCTTAAGCGCATTAGTACTGGCGACTTTGATGTGTTGATGCCCCCGGCAAGAGACGACGAAATTGGCGGATTGTTGACCAATGTGCAGATTACTGCTAATCGGCTCAAGAGCTATCTGAATGAGGTCACGTCATTTGCTGTTACGCAGAAGCAGATTGATACCGCCAAATCTATTCAGAAGGATTTTCTCCTTGCTCGGCTTCCTGTGTCCCCCGACTACGACGTTGCTGCTTTTTCGCGTCCTGCTCTTGAGATCGGCGCAGATTGGTACGATATGGTTGATCTGGGTGATTATGTCATCTTTCTTGTTGCTGATGTCTGTGATAAGGGCGTCCCGTCAGCGCTGTATATGTCAGTTTTTAGAAGCCTGATACGTTCCAAGCTGATTGAGCACTCTTTTGATTCGAGCGACTCTGTAAGCCCAGCCAATGTCATGCGGGCTGCGATTGAGCAGACCAACAACTATATGGCTGCTAACCAGAATGAATCTATGATGTTTGCGACGGTCTTTGTGGCCGTTGTGAATAAGCTCACTGGTGTTGCTGAGTATATCTGCGCGGGTCATGAGTCCCCAGTGCTGATAGGCGACGGCAGTGTTCAATCGCTTGATCAAGTAAGCGGTCCTGCCATCGGTCTATTTGAGGGGGCTTCTTACCAGCCATCGCGTCTGCAGCTCAATCGGGGCGATGCTTTAGTGATTTACAGTGACGGTCTAGTTGATGCGCGAAGCCCTGACGATGTCGGCTGGGGTCATGAGCGATTGCTAGAGGTTCTTCCTCGTTTGAGTTATGAAAAATCTGAGCAGCTGCTTGAATCTGTTGTGTCTGTTGTTGATGAGTACATGGACGGCTCAGACCAATTCGACGATCTGACAGTCATGGTCTTTAGGTGGACTGGCCATTGACGGTTGAGCGAGAGTCTTCGCTTCCGATGAACTTCTTGTTTGCCACGATAGCCTGATAGCGCTTCCCTCTGATCTCGCATAACAGCGGCGTGCCAAGTTTTCTTGAGCGACTGGGTACACGAGCGAATCCGATTCCGGCCTGCAGTGTGGCGGACCATCCTCCGCTAGTCACCACCCCAATTGGTTCCCGCTCGTTCTCGTCTACAAGCTCAAAGACTTTGTAGCCAGATCTGGGAATTGCTTTCGACTCAAGCCTAATGCCGACAAGGCTGGTGGAAGCGCCATGCTCGCATTGCTCCTCAAGTGCCCTTCTTCCGACGAAGTCTTTCGGCATTTCCAGATGGACCAACCATCCGAGCCCCGCTTCTAGTGGTGTCGTTGTTTCGTCCATGTCATTCCCATACAAGAGCATCCCTGCTTCTAGGCGCAGCGTGTCGCGTGCTCCGAGGCCGCAGGGTGCAACTCCCCTCTGCAGACACGTTTCCCAGAAGCGTTGTCCTGCCGATTGCTCCAACAGCAGCTCAAAGCCGTCTTCGCCCGTGTAGCCGGTGCGGGCGACGAAGGCAGCGCCGATGCCAGGCAGATCCAGCTGGCGATGGCCAAAGCGGGGGAGACCTTCCAGGTTGGTGCCGCTGATCGCCTGCAGGTGGGCTGCTGCCTCCGGACCCTGCAACGCCACGAGCACGCCATCCCTTTTGTGGTCGCTCACCTGAATGCCGGCTGGCTCCAGGTGGCTGCGGATCCAGGCGGTGTCGGCTGCGGCGCAGGCCGCATTGATCACCAGCAGCAGTTCATGGG
>VGQR01000360.1 GCA_016882345.1 Cyanobacteria bacterium K_DeepCast_35m_m2_023 | reverse complement strand
CGCCTCTAGGGCCAGCAGCCCCGCCGACCGCAGCAGCAGCAGCAGGGCAAAGGCCTGCACCCCGGCGGCCCCGACGCGGCTGTCGTCCATCGCCTCGAGGGCGCGGCGGGGCCCGGCGGCCAGGCCATCGGCGGTGTCGAGCACACCATCGGCATGCAGGCCACCGCTGAGCCCCAGCCCCAGGGCGATCACCAGGGCGATCTGGGCCAGGGGCGGCAGCCAGCCGGCGGTGAGCAACCACAGCAGGCCCTGCAGGCCGCCGATCACCAGACCGATGCAGGGGGCAAAGCGGGCGATGCGCACAAAGCGCGGGGCCGGGCGGGGCCAGGCCGGCAGCACGCTGTAAAAGACCCAGGCACCGGCCAGGTCCTGCAGCCACAGGGGGGCTGAGCGATCGGGGCGGGGGGCGTCCAGCGGGCCTGCGGCAAAGCTGCACCTAGCGTCGCGGTAGAGCCTCCCCGGCGCCAACACCCCCCTGGGTTTGACCTTCACCTACACGATCACCGCCCGCTGCCCCCACACCCGGGCCCGCACCGGCCGCTTCGACACGCCCCACGGGGTGGTGGAGACGCCGCGGTTCATGCCGGTGGGCACCGCCGCCACGGTCAAGGGGATCAGCACGCCGCAGCTGGCCGAGACCGGCGCCCAGATGGTGCTGGCCAACACCTTTCACCTGCACCTGCAGCCCGGTGAAGACGTGGTGGCCGAAGCGGGCGGGCTGCACCGCTTCATGGCCTGGGACGGCCCGCTGCTGACCGACTCGGGCGGCTTCCAGGTGTTCAGCCTGGGGGCGATCAACCGCATCAACGACGACGGCGTGGTGTTTCGCTCGCCGCGGGACGGCAGCCGCATCGAGCTGACGCCCGAGCGGGCGATGGCGATCCAGATGGCGCTGGGGGCCGATGTGGCGATGGCCTTTGACCAGTGCCCGCCCTACCCGGCCACAGAAAGCGAGGTGGCGGCCGCCTGCCGCCGCACCCACCACTGGCTCGAGCGCTGCGCCAGCTGTCACAGCAAGGGCGACCAGGCCCTGTTCGGCATCGTGCAAGGGGGCTGCTATGCCCAGCTGCGGGCCGAATCAGCGCGGGTGGTGGCGGCGATGGACCTGCCGGGCATCGCCGTCGGCGGGGTGAGCGTGGGCGAGCCGGTCGAGGAGATGCACCGCATCGTGCGGCAGCTGGGGCCGCTGCTGCCCGAGGCCAAGCCCCACTACCTGATGGGCGTCGGCAGCCTGCCGGAGATGGCGATCGCCGTGGCGCAGGGCTTTGATCTCTTCGATTGCGTGCTGCCGACGCGCCTGGGCCGCCATGGCAGCGCCTTGGTGGGCGGCGAGCGGTGGAACCTGCGCAACGCCCGCTTCAAGCGCGACCACGCCCCGCTCGATGCGACCTGCCCCTGCCTGGCCTGCCGCCAGCATAGCCGCGCCTACCTGCACCACCTGATCCGCAGTGAAGAGATGCTGGGCCGCAGCCTGCTGAGCCTGCACAACATCACGACGCTGCTGCGCTTTACGAGCGCCATGGCCCAGGCGATCCGGGACGGCTGTTTTGCAGAGGATTTCGCTCCGTGGGAACCGGCTTCTGCGGCAGCCCACACGTGGTAGCGTCCGCCTCACGACTCGACATTCCTGGGGATGGCTTCCTACGCCCTGCAGACCCTGGCCCAGCTGCCCGAGGCCTATCAGTCCTTCGGCCCGCTGGTCGACATCCTGCCGATCATTCCGCTGTTCTTTTTGCTGCTGGCGTTTGTGTGGCAGGCCTCGGTCGGCTTCCGCTGATCGGGCCCCGCTCAACACCCCATCAGCCGCCTCTGAGCACAGCCCAGGCAAAGGCCGGCAACGCCAGCATGCGGCGCCAGCGCTGGGGCTCCTGAACCAGGCGGTACAACCACTCGATCTGCAGCGCTCCCATCCAACCGGGGGCGCGTTTTTTGTGTCCTGCCCAGACGTCAAAGCTGCCGCCGACCCCCATCCACAGGCCCTGGCGCCGGCCCGCCAGGGCGGCGATCCAGGTCTCCTGCCGGGGCACCCCCAGGGCCACCAGCACCAGGTCGGGCTGCTGGGCCAGCAGCTGCTGCTCGAGGCCGGGCCAGGCCTCGCCGCTCTGGTAGCCGTCGACTTGAAACACCAGCTGCAGGGCGGGCCACTGCGCCTGCAACCGCGCGCTCAGGGCCTGCATCACCGGGGGTGAGGCCCCCACCAGCGCGACGCGCCAACCCCGCTGGGCGGCGGTCTGCAGCAGCGACCAGGCCAGTTCGATGCCCGGGCTGCGGCGCACCCTGAGGCCGCGGCGGCCCAGGGCCCAGACGACACCGGCGCCATCGGGAATGACCAGGTCGGCCGCGGCGATGGCGGCCCCCAGGGGCGGATCGGCCAGGGCCGCCATCGTCATCTCGGCGTTGAGCGTGACGATCTGACCACCCCCCCGCTGCTGCAGGGCAACGGCGGCGGCGAGCACGTCGGGGCAGACATCGACCGGCACCCCCAGCACCTGGGTCCTGAGGGATTGTGTGGCGATTGATGCCATTGGGGGGCCGGCGGGCAGAGAGAATCTATGGCTGTCCCGCTTGCCGCCATGTCGCCAACTCCCGGGACCGCCTCCAGCCTGAACCCGGCGACCAGCACTGCGGCAGGCGTTCGCCAGGGGCCGGCGAGCAGCAGCCCAAGCGAGCAGCTGCTGCAGGCGATCGACGCCTAGATCGAGGCGGTCGTGCTGGCGCGCCAGCACCCGATCAGCGGCCTGCTGCCCGCCAGCACGGCCCACACGGTGCACGGCAACTACGGCGACGCCTGGGTGCGCGACTGCGTCTATTCGATTCAATGCGTCTGGGGCCTGGCCCTGGCCCATCGCCGCCAGGGCGGGGCGAGCACGCGCGTGTTCGAGCTGGAGCAGCGGGTGCTGCAGCTGATGCGCGGCCTGCTCAACGCCATGCTGCGCCAGGCCCATAAG
>VGQR01000359.1 GCA_016882345.1 Cyanobacteria bacterium K_DeepCast_35m_m2_023 | reverse complement strand
GGTGGAGCCGCCGTCTGGCCTTGCCGATCAGCTGGGTTGTGACCCCGGCGATCGCCATGTGTTGGCGGCAGCCATCGCAGCTAAGGCTGAGGTGATCGTCACTCTCAACGTGCGGCACTTTCCGGCCGAGGTCTTGGCGCCTCTTGGAATTGAAGCAGTGACGCCCGATCAGTTTCTCTGCAACCTCCTTGATCTTGCCCCCAATGCGATTCAGGCTTGTCTTGAAGCCATCGCTGCACGGCAGCGAAACCCGTCGCGTACCGCTCAGGTCCTATTGCAGATCATCAGCCGCCAGGCTCCCACCTTCGCCAGCCGTTGCATGGAGTTTCAGGTCGATCAGGTTTGATCATGAGGCCCTGCTCAGCTCCTATGACCACATCTCGCTCCCAGCAGGCATCGACTTCCAGCTCCAGCAGCAATGGGGCGTGTGGTTCATCGCTGCCTCCATGGCGCTTGTTCTTGCAGATGCTCAACTGGCGACACAATCCCGACATCGAGAAGCCAGATCAACGCCTCCAAGCTGCGAACGAAGCAGCTGAAGAGCGAATCCTTGCGAGTGAGGAGCGAGTCCGAGCAGATCGAGAAAGAGAACGCGCGGCTCTCCGAGCTCAACAGCAAGCTCGATGCAATCGTGTTCAGCTCTGCCACCAACTCGACCCCAGCGAAGCCAACGCCCAGCGAGTCCGAGATGTGATCTCCCTGCTGGATGAATACGGCGGGCTGGCTTGAAGCTGCGCGCTGCTGGTCGATTAACCCATCGCCAGGGTCTGGTCTTAAGGGCTGCAAGCCTTGCAGAGCCCGGTGCAGCGATGGGTTGTTGGCTGTGCAGGGGCCGATCCCACTCCGGGGCTGCAGCTGCTGGCGGATCCGAGGGGAGCTCCTTCAGGCCTTCGCCTGCTCCACCACTTTGAGGCAGTGCATTCACGCTCCACATGGAGTACGGAATCGATGATGCCTAGGTCCGATGCAGGTCGAGCCAGCTGCTCAGGGCCAGATCGAGTTCAGCCAAGGCTGCGTCTTCCAATTGCCCCACCACAGAGCCAATGGCGGCCTTCGGCACCGTGAAGAGCTTGTCGGCCATGAGTTGCGAAGGCTTCAGCAGTCCGTTGCTGCCATTGGGTTCAACAGGAATCCGCACCAGTGGTGCGTCCAGCAGGGTGCTGGTGAGTGGGCAGAGCGTCACACTCGGATGGCCCTGAAGCCAGCGGTTGGCCTGCACCACCACTGCCGGCCTTGGTTTACCGGAATACACCCCAGGACTGGCGACCGTCACGATCAGCCCCCGCAGCAGAACAAGCGCCGTCATGCGGTCCAATCAGCCCAGTCGGGAAGTTGCTCGCTCCAATCGCCAGGGTCGCCGGCTGCGGCAATCAAGGCCGACTGACGAAGCGCTTCATTGCTGCTGAAGCGCTGCACATACTGCGCAATGGCCTCCCGCACGCAAGCGCTGCGGCTTTTGCCCATGCTTCGCGCCAGTGCGTCCAGCTGTTGCTCCAGCTCAGGTTCGATCCGCACGCCGATTGCCATCACGGCTCCTGTTTAAAGGTGTTGAACGTTCTGTTCAACACCCTAGCGTTTTTCCTGGGTCCCTTCGGAGATGCGTCTTGCCTTCTGGCCCCAGTTCGACGCCGACCAGCTGAGCTCAAGCGCGATCTGCGCTGGGTGGGGCGAGGGATGCTGCTTCTTGCTGCCAGACACACTGACCAGCCCGTTCGATGTGCTCCCGAAGAGTCGAATGGCTAATCAGGTGATCCAGCTGTAGATCGAACCGCCAGGGAAGCAGCAGGTCATCGAGGCGAGCACCCAGGTTCAGCAGCTGCTTCAACGTCATGTCCGGGGCATCCAGGCACAGATCCACATCCGAACCCGAGCGATGGCGGTCCAGAGCCCTAGACCCATAAAGAACCACGCGTTTCACCTCCGGGTGCTTTCGGATCTCGGCGAGCACCTGTTCGCAGGCTTCAGGCGGTAGGCCGGCAATGCTCATCGCTGTGCAGCGCGGGTCAGCATTGTGCTCTGCAGCTATTCTAAAGCGGGTGCATAACGCTGCACGATCAGTTCTGCAATCTCCTGCGCCAAGGCTGGTTTGTAGGTGTGGCTGGTGAGATTGCGGCTACGGATCATCTCCATCCAGGTGGCTTCGCTGCCCGGAGTGACCAGCTCCCGAACCACGGCTTCGCGCACAGCATCGCGGGAGCCGCTGATGCCACTCACCCCCTGATCTGCCAGGAAATCTTTCAGCAGAAGCCAACTGAGTTCATGGGTGAACTCAAAGGCCTGAATTAATCCCTGCTCTTCCAGTTCCGACAACGCACGCACGTTGGTGATTGCCACTGCCCGCTGCAGCGTGGCCAAGGCTCGTCCGTAATTGTCGAGGCGCTGCAGCCAGCGCACGTCGGGATCAGCCATGGCGTTTGCTGATTGCGCAATCAGTCTCATAGCTCAGCCCGGATCAAACAGCCGCCGACCATCGGTGCGGCGAGCTGCACGCCGGGTGAACTGGCTCACGCTTGGGTTGGGCACCAGCGGATCCACGTGGGCCACCTGCTGCCATAGCTCTCGCGGAGCCCAGCTCACGCTGTGCAGTACGCGGTCGTGCTTCACCACATGGCACCAGTGGCTGCTGCCGCACTGCGGGCAGAACAGCTCCTCCAGCCACTCGTTGCTCAGCACCAGCACCGGGTAGGCATCGATCACCAGCTGGGCCTTCTTGTGGGGCATGCCCCGCGCCTTGAGCTCCTCAGGGCTCAGTAGATGCAGGAAATACTTCTGCCCGTTGCCCTCGATCCGCTGCTCGGGGTGGGCTGGGCAGAACAGCTCGCGCTTGCGGGAGCGTCCGCCGCGTTGGCGCTTGGGCTTGGGGTGGTCTGCGGCATCGGCTGTCTCCCGCGGGCCTTCTCTCATTGCCTGTGAGCTTGCGCTCTTATTAAACCTACGGGTGGCTGTGACGTGA
>VGQR01000358.1 GCA_016882345.1 Cyanobacteria bacterium K_DeepCast_35m_m2_023 | reverse complement strand
GCCCGGCCCATCGCCCCGCTTGGCGCAGGTGCTCACACCGGTCATCCCCGAGATCGGCGCCCTGGTGCGGGCCACGCCCGAGTGCCTGTCGTTGGCCCAGGGCATGGTGCGCTGGGGCCCGCCTGATGCGGTTGCCGGCGCGGTCGCCGCGGCCCTGGCCGGCTCGCACGACATGGATGATGCCCGTCGCGGGCCCGCCTTGCACCGCTACGGCGCCATGGCCGGCGATGCCGAGCTGCTGGCGGCGATGCGCCGTGATCTCGGCGCTGCCGACCGCGCTGGCCAGCCACTCGATCTCGACGGTGCCGAGCTGCTGGTCACCGCTGGCAGCAACATGGCGTTCCATGCCCTCGCCCAGGTGATCTGCGGCCCCGGCGACGAGGTGATCGTGCCGCTGCCTTATTACTTCAACCACGTGATGGCGGTGCAGCTCAGTGGGGCGCAGGCGGTGCCGGTGGATGCCGGCCTCCTGCTCGATCCCGAGCGTCTGGCGGCGGCGATCACCCCCCGCACCCGCGCCATCGTCACCGTGTCCCCCGGCAACCCCAGCGGTGTGGTGCAGCCCCGCGCAGTGCTGGAGGCGATCAACCGCCTCTGCGCGCGGCGAGGGCTGTTCCATCTGCACGATGAGGCCTATGAACAGTTTGTTCATGGCCCCACCGCGCACTGGAGCCCGGGTTCGCTGCCGGGGGCTGCCGGCCACACGGTCAGCCTGTTCTCGCTGTCAAAGGCCTATGGCATGGCGGGTTGGCGCCTCGGCTATGCCGTGGTGCCGCCCCAGTTGATGGCCGGCCTGGCCCAGGTTCAGGACACGGTGCTGATCTGCCCGCCGCGGGTGGTCCAGCAGGCCGCTGTGGCCGCCCTGAGCGCGGGTCCGGCCTGGTGCCGCCCTCTGGTCGCGGCCCTGGGCCCGCTGCAGCGTCAGCTCATCACAGCGGTGGCGGCGGCGGCAGGCGCCGGGTTGCCCGTGCGTTTGCTGGCCGAGCCCGATGGCGCCTTTTATGCCCTGCTGGCGCTCGAACCAGAGGCTTCGGCCCAATTGGCCCAGCGCGGCATCACGGCCCGCCAGCTGATGCGCCGGCTGGCGGGCGACTACGGCGTGGCCGTGGTCAGCGGTGATGCCTTTGGCTTGGCGGGCCATGCCCTGCGCCTGAGCACGGGCATGGTCGACGGCCCCGCCCTGGACGTGGCCCTGCGCCGGCTGTTCGCTGGCATCGCGGCGCTGCTGGCGACGGGTTGATGGCGCGGGGGATGCTTGACACGCCTGCCGCACGCTTCACGATTGGCGCAGTCGTCCCACAGCTGCTGTGAGCCTCAAGTCCAAAGCCCTGGCGGTGGGGGGAGTGGCCGTGGCGGTGCTGCTGGTCGTGCTGGGGCTCCGCTGGTTGATGGCCCACCTGGCCTATGAGCAGCAGCTGGCCCGCTGCAACGGCCTGCGGGATCAGCTCAGCCAGACCAAGGGCCGCCTGGATGCCTCCACCCGCGACATGCGCCAGAGCCGGCTCAATGCCGAGCAAGCCCGTTTGTTGCGCAGCACCGACCCTGCCGCCTACGTCAACTACTCCGAGAAGGTGGCCAGCAAGGTTGACGCGGTGGCCGATGTGGGCGAACAGCTCGTCAAGTTGAGCAGCGACTACCGCGATGCCCGTTGCCTCGATGTGGTGCGTTAGGCGCTGATGGGCTGCACGTTGCCTTTGCAGGCCTCTGCAACCAGCGGGGTCAGGGTTGGTCGAGACCTTGGCGCAGTTCGGTGCAGAAGCGACCAGCGGCTGCGGCCACCGGCTCGCCGGCGTCGTGGGCTGCGGCCATCACCTTGACCAGGGCGCTGCCGACGATGGCGCCATCAGCCCCCCAACCCCGCACTTGGCGGGCCTGCTCGGGGCCCGAGATGCCAAAGCCCACGGCCACGGGGGTGGGTCCGGCGGCCTTGAGTTGCTGCACCAGCGGCTCGACCCGGGCTTCGAGGTTGGTGCGCACGCCCGTCACCCCGGTGACGCTGACCAGATAGGTGAAGCCGCGGCTGCTGCCGTGGATGCGCACCATGCGCGCGGCTGGGGTGGTGGGCGCCACCAGCAGCACCAGGTCGAGACCATGGGTGCTGGCGATCGGCGACAGCTTTTCGGCTTCTTCAAGCGGCAGGTCGGGCACCACCAGCCCGGCGGCGCCAGCGGCGGCGGCATCGGCGCAGAACGCCTCCATGCCGCGGTTGAGCAGGGGGTTGCTGTAGGTGAACAGCACCACTGGGATCGTGAGCTGGCCCTTGAGACCAGCCAGCATCGTCAGCACCTTGGCGGGTGTGGTGCCTGCGGCCAGGGCGCGGCTGGCGGCGGCCTGGATCACCGGGCCGTCGGCCAGGGGATCGCTGTAGGGAATGCCCAGTTCGATCAGGTCGGCGCCGCCGGCCTGCAGGGCCAGCAGGCTCGCGGCCGTGGCGTCCAGGTGGGGGTCGCCAGCCATCAGAAAAGGCATCAGAGCGCAGCGCTGCTGCTGCCGCAGGGCCTCAAAACGCTGCTGGATCGCCGTCACGCCTGCTGTTCAGTAGCCCCTGAGCCTATGGGGTCACCCTCGCCGGCCGTGCCGCTGTCGGCCAGCACCCGCGCCTGTTCCTCGGGGCTGAGGGCCTCGAAGCGGCGCATCAGCTCAGCGTCGGTGAAGGCGTCATAGGCCTCGCGGTAGCTGCGTCGCTGCTGCATGTAGGTCATGCCACCGGTCAGGGCCCTGAACAGGTAGCTGCCGGTCCAGACCAGCACCACCACCATCAACAGGGCCGAAGCGGCGATGCCGGGCGAGAACCCTTGCAACCCCGTGGCCTGAAACCCGGCGTACCCGGCAGCCCCCAGGCCCAGCACCGCCAGCCCGATCAGCAGGGCTTGTCCTTTGGTCATCGTGCCGGCGCGCTCCAATCGGGTGTCAGGGTTTCCAGCTCACACCTGCCCTTGGCCGGCCATGCGCAG
>VGQR01000357.1 GCA_016882345.1 Cyanobacteria bacterium K_DeepCast_35m_m2_023 | reverse complement strand
GCTGCAGTTGCATCACACTGACACCATAGTCTGCAATTATCCTGCCAATCAAATGAAATAGGGTGCATCTGTGCATCATTCACCGCTTTTCGAGCGGCATTTTTAATGTCCTCTGATTGCCGGCAAATTCCGATTATTCGAGGTGCCCTAAACTCACCATTACTGATCTACTGCTGTATCGCAATCGTGATCGCCTGTGCATTTGGGATGAAGCCTTCAGCTCCTCTATGGCTGAAGCTGCTTCTCGCTCGCAACTCACCTTTGCCAAAGGCGCACTCTCAGAACCCTACGCCCAACAACAGATCATTGAAAAGGCTGCAGAACGTGGTGTTTCAATTAACCCTCAACGCCTAGAAGAACTCTCAAGTGGTATCACTGAACTCGTTGGTGACCTCAATGAACTGGTCTCAACTGTTAGAGAGCAAAAGCCTGATGCCACCACCGTTAAAACCGTCGTCATCCCTGGCGTGATCAGTGAACATGCAGATCAACTCAAAACCATCGCTGGCCTTCTTGATGACATGGATAACGGTGGCATCGCCACTGCACTGGAAAGCCTCTCTGACATGACCAAGGCCGGTGGCCTTCAGGTGTCAGTCCTTGGTAGTGGGCCAGCTGCTTCTGATCAAGATGACAAAACAGGCGACCGCATTCACATCATCCGCCCCAAAGTCGTTATCTCAGATCGCATCACACGCCTGGTTGTCCTGGACGCCAACTACGAAGCATCACTGCTGGCTCAAATGGACCCCACTGTTCGCTTGGCAACAGGTGCTGAAGTCTTTGGCCGTGCACTGCAACCCAAGGTCTATGACCACTTGAGCATTCGCTGGTATGCCGATGCAAGCGGCAGGCGTCATGGTGAAAACCAAGGGCTTGATAACCGACGCATCCGCAGGCGGATCATCACTGAACAAGCACAACGCGCTGCACTGGTCCCGCCAGATGAACGCTGCCTGTTCGTCACCTTTCGCAAACGGGCTACCGGCCCCGACTTCACGGCTGAAATCGTTGATGCACTCAATACCTACTGCCCTAGCTGGTCGCAACAGGTGGTCACGCCCGATGGTGAGCTGAAGCCACGCATCGAGATCCTTACCTGGGGTGCTCATGAAGGCCTCAATGAGTTCTCCGATGTCGGTCACGTGTTTGTTATTGGCGTGATGCGCAGGGGTTGGGTCACCAAAGATGCCAAGGCATCGCTGCGGTCTGATGTGTTCGCACGTCGCCGCGGTGACCAGCAGTCCATCAAAGAGGTCGATCCCAATGTGCTCATCACCAACCAGGTGGCTGGCGCCTTGATTCAGGCACTTGGTCGTGGACGCATGCGGCAAACCATCAATGGTCAGGCTGGTCAAATGGTGGCTCACATCCCCTAGCGAGAAGGCATCCCGCCCTTCAGCGGCAAAGCACCCTGCAAAGGTTCTCCTCTATGGCTGGAGTTTGAAAAAAGGCTGCCTGGAGTCACGCAGGAATCAGCCTCAGCGCCACCGCCAACCAGCGGCATGGAACTGGTGCGCACCGCTGCGGCCCAGGTGCTCAACGGCCTGCCTGATGAAATGGAATCCATCACCAGCCGCAAACTCAAGGAGCTGGTGATGCCGCTGCTGCCAGATGGCGGGGTCAACGTCAGCGACAAGGTATTCAAAGCTGGTTTATTGCGCTTGAACGAAGAAAGCGCTGAACTGCTGGTCCAGGGTGTGCCGGGCTGGGTGAAGCCCAGTCCAACTGCCAGATCCTGGCTCAGGGCTGGCACCTTGCCGGCACCTGCTCAGCCCTGATCGCCGCGGCCATCAGTGTCAACGCCAAGCAAGGCAAACCCACTGCAGCGCAACGGGCTTTAGAGATGTTGTTGACGTTCTTTGATCGTATGTCTATGATTTGGGGATCAAGGAAGAAGGGCAATATCTAGTACAAATGTACTACCAGTAAAGCGAGAGTCGGTAGCCAGAAACGACGCCCGGACTTCAGGGAAAACCTGAAGGCGGTGCAGCAGCAGGACTGTCAACCAGGACCGTTGGCACCAGGCACTGACAGACAACTCACTGCACCCGCACCACATCGGTAGCGAGACGCTCGCATTCAGAACCTCGACAACCTGAATCCCAGCAGATCAATCTGCGATCTCAGCTGACAGCGTGGCCGGCCCCAGAGCGGCAGCAGCACCGCCGCCCCAGCGTGGCCTGCCCCATCAACGTCAACAGAGATTGCAGCCATCAGCGCCCCTTGTGGAAGCCCCTGCGCGTGCGGGTGCTCGCCCCTGTGTGGCTGCCCCTGTGCGGCGCTGATTGCACCTGATCGTGGGCACCCTGCCAGCTCCTGGTGGAGTAATGCCGGTTCGATCCCGGCAGCTGGCCCGTGCCCACATCAACAGGACAACAACAATGGAGAACCTCCAAAAGCAGGCCGCTGCCATCGCTCAGGTGATTGAGCAGCAGGCCGCCACTGCCGAACTCGCTATGGCCGCCCAGGGCAAAGCTCTGATCGACGCCATGGCGCAACAGGCAATGGCACAGGCGCAGGCCGCAGCTGCTGGCCAGATCGTTCTGTATGCCCAAGAGATGCTGGCCGCCATGGCCGGCGCTTTCAACGGTGAGTTGAACGGGATGCAGCAGCTGGCGCCGGCGGAGATCGAGAACTTCCGGGTGATCGAGTTGAAGCCGGTGCCGCTGTCACTGCCTCCAATGGCAGCAGCAGCGTTACCGCCAGCCGCACGAATGCTGAATGCAGCGATGCCGACCAGCACTGCAGCGGCTAAGCGCCGCGCACGCCGCAAGGCAGCCAGCGAGGTGCAACAGGGCTGATGCTCTGCCGGCCAGGTGCAACTCCTGGCCATGGCCATTGCCCACGATCAGGTGCCATGCTGGTGCTGTCCCCGGTGAAGCGCGGTTTCGCCCTCACCGGTGGGCACGGTTTCAAGCACGGCTGCCACCACCGGCAGGAACCACAGCAGGAACGGCTG
>VGQR01000356.1 GCA_016882345.1 Cyanobacteria bacterium K_DeepCast_35m_m2_023 | reverse complement strand
AAACAAGTTGGGGTGTCTCTCACCGAACGACGCCATCTATGGAGCTGATGGCTGCCCGCTGCGTCTCTGCGGGCAGAACCAAGGCGCGGTCCCGCTCCCTGCAGGAGCGGGACTATCGGGCAGCAGTCTTCAGCTGCCTGAGCCGTAGGCCACCTGACACACCGCGTTCAGCAGCTCAGCCTGATCCTGCGTGCCAGGGATCTGGCCATTGAGGAGCCCCTGCTGGCAATTAGCAGCACCCATCAGGGCACTGCCATCGACGTTGTAGTTGAAACTCACGCCATAGCTACCAACACTCTCAACCGATCCGTAGTTGAGCTCGTAACTGGTGTTTGGCACCACGATCACTGGAGAGCTGTTGTTGGCTGCCTGATCCACAAGGCTTGTGATCGCTACGCCGGTGGCTAGGCCGGCGATCCCCCAGGCAGCGGCATTGGAACCCCACCAACCCCAGCCACCCCAACCGCCATACCAACCATGGTTCCAGGGGCGGTTGTTCCAGTAACCGCCATTGCGCCAATTGTTGTTCCAGCCGTTGTAATCGCGGCGATAGAAGTTGTTGTTCACGTTCACGGTGCGATTGAACGTGTCGTTGTTGAAGCTGTCTCTGGCACCAGCGCCATACATCGGGTGATTGCCTTGGTAGCCGCGCTGCCAATCGTTGTTCTGGAAGTGATAGTTGCCTCCGCCCCAGTTGCGCCCAGCTCCACCGGCACCACCCCAGCCTCGACCGCCACCACCGCCGTGTCCGCCCCCACCGCCTCGGGCATCAGCGGCAAGAGGCAGCAGGGCAGAGGAGAGGAGCAACGCCGAACAGGCAGCGAGAGAGATCCGTTTCAGTGAAGGCATCGCACGCAACTGGGAATCCAGGCGAGTGGTCATCCCCAGGCTGAATAGCAATACGGGCCTCGCGCAGCGTGATTGAAGCGGTCTGTCATACAGAACGGCTGGATTGGCCACGTTTGGCCAGCGCATAACCTCCGAATCCGATCCCAGCCCCGAGCAACAGAATCAGCCACTCGCGCACCGCCGGCGATGGCGACCACAACCGCGGCAGGGGGTGGCCTTTGGGATCAGGGCCATAAGCCACCTGACAGGCGGCATTGAGGAGCTGAGCCTGGGCCGCGGTGGAGGGCACCTGGCCGTCCAGCAGCCCATCTTGGCAATCCACACCCCCCTGCACTGGCGGGCTGTTGGCGACGGAATAGCTGAAGTTGGCGCCGCTGTTGCCAACGGCATCCACCGTGCCGTAGTTGAGCTGGTAATTGCTATCCGGCACCTCAATCACCGAGGACTGTTGATCACTGGCCTGATTCACCAGATCGGTGATCACAGCTCCGGTGGCAAGACCCGCCAGGCCCCAACCACCGGAGTTCTCACCCCACCAACCCCAGGTGTTGGGCGACCAGTTGTACCAGCCATAGCTCCAGGAGCGATCGCCCCAGTAGCCACCATTGGCCCAGTTGTTGTTCCAACCGCCGTTCCAGCGGTTGCCCCAGTTGTTGTAGCCCCAGTTGTTCCCGCGCCAATTGTTGCCGCGCCAATCGCCATCGTTCCAGTTGCGATTGCCCCAGCCCAGGCGGTTGGCATCAAAGCGATCGTGACCGCCATTGGTGGCGCGGTTGTAGTCGTCGCGGGTGATGTTGCGCCCCAGTGCCGGCGTGCGGACACCACCGCCATACACATGGTGATAGCCGCCACCACCGAAATGCGCTCCCCCTCCACCACCATGGCCACCACCTCCATCACGGGCCAGCAGGGCTGAAGGCTGCAGGCTGGCCACGAGCAGAGCTGGAGCCAGCCAGTGCAGCAGATGCCGTCGAACGGAGGAGGACGCGATCACGGGCAGATGGAGAGCGATGGGGCAGTGGTAGCAGGAGTGAAGTGCTGCGTCAGCACTGCAGCGCAACCTGCTGTAGATCGCCACACTGAACAGGCGACATCCCTCTCCCGATGGCGAAGAACCCTTTGCGTCTCTCCTTGATCGCCGCTGCCACCGCCGTGATCTCGGCAGGTACGGCCCTGGCCCAAGTCAGTGATTCCAACGTGCGAGCCGTGAATCTGGCCCGCAACTGGGCTGTGAACAGCAACGGCGGGCTGTCGGTCTATGTGCCGGCAGCCTGCATGTTCAACACAGGTGACGGCGGCGGTTCGTGCCTGATCCAAAACACCAGCCAGGGATTCACATTCCGCTTCCTGGGTGGAACTCCGGGCTGGCAGGTGGAAGGGCGTCCCGCCAGCACCGAAACCGAGCTGCAGGTTTCGCCCGATGGCCGCACAGTGACCAACGTGCTTTACAACGGCACTCCTCGCTGACGGTTAACCGAAGCGAAGAGCCGGACTGCACCACCACTGGGGGGAGGACCGAAACGGAGATTTCGGTTCTCCTCTCCTTCAAGCCCTGGGAACGGCCATACGGTTCTTACATCCCACCCCAAGAGGGAGGTTGTTATGCATCCCACCGCCGAACTGTTCACTGAAAAAGCCTGGGGAGCCGTGGTGGCCGCCCAGCAACTGGCCCAGCAGCGCCGCCAGCAGCAGATGGAAAGCGAGCACCTGTTCGCCGCCCTTCTCGCCCAGCAGGGTCTGGCCAGCCGCGTGCTCGAGAAGGCCGGTGTGGATGTGGGCAACCTCAACCAGCGGGTGGAGTCCTTCATTGCCGGCCAACCCAGCCTGAGTGCAGCGCCCGACAACGTGTATCTGGGCAAAGGGCTGAACGCCGTGCTCGATCAGGCCAACGAGCTCAAAGGCTCCTTTGGCGACAGCTACATCGCGATCGAGCACCTGCTGTTGGCCTTGGCCATCGATGATCGCTGCGGCAAGCAGCTGCTCTCGCAGGCCGGCACCGATGCCGCCAAGCTCAAAGACGCCGTGCAGGCGATTCGCGGATCCCAGAAAGTGACCGACCAGAACCCCGAAGGCACCTACGAATCGCTCGAGAAGTACGGGCGCGACCTCACCCAG
>VGQR01000355.1 GCA_016882345.1 Cyanobacteria bacterium K_DeepCast_35m_m2_023 | reverse complement strand
CGCTGGAATTCCTTCTCAGCCAAGGCAAAAAATGAATGGCGCAGATGAAGACCGGTCAATGGACAAAGGCCACGCTGATGTCGCCACTCCATTTCGCGCGTCAGCAAGGCTGTGAATTCAATCAAGTAATGCCGATCTTGCTCACCAAAGTCCCTGGGCTGGCGATCCACCACACAGAGAGTGCCCAGGTTGTAGCCGTGCTGACTGCGCAATGGCATGCCCGCATAAAAGCGGATGTGGGGTGGCCCTAGCACCAGCGGATTGTTGACAAAGCGTTCATCCAGAAGCGCATCAGGAGCGATCAACGGCTGGTCAGCAGCGATGGCATGGGCGCAAAACGCCATCGCTCGCAGCGTGGACCTGACCTCAAGCCCATAGCGACACAGAAACCGCTGGCTGTTTTCGTCAACCAAAGAGAGCATGCCGATCGGCATCGCAAGCACATTGGCGGTCAGCTCCACAATACGACGAAAATGCGGATCATCCGTACCGTTATCAAGCCCATAGCGCTCCAATTCGCGTAAACGATGGTCTTCATTCGCTGGAATTGGATAGTACGGATAAGACGCCATGATCCAGCCCCACTCTGACCACCTGAATCCAAGGTATTCAGCACATTTTTGGCGCGCGATACCCGTTCGCCTAAGTGCTGCACCAATGCAGCCCACCAAATCACCACAGTCCCCTCACCATGCCTGTTTCAGCTGCAACGCCGATCTGGACGCTGAGCCATGCAGACGTCGTCGATGCCCTTGAAACCAGCGCCAAGGGCCTGAGCGAAGCCGAGGCTGCAGCAAGGCTGGAACGCTTCGGCAGCAACGACCTGCCCCAGGCACCCCGACGCCCCCTGCTGATGCGGCTGGTGGATCAGTTGGTGCATCCCATGGCCTTGCTGTTGTGGGTGGCAGGGGGGCTAGCCCTGGCGGCCCAGACCCCTCAGCTCGCCATGGCGATCTGGGCTGTGGTGCTGATCAACGGCTGTTTTTCGTTCTGGCAGGAATTTCAGGCCGAGCGCACGATGGCGGCGCTGCTGCGGGCCCTGCCGCCGCAGGTGCGGGTCTGGCGTGACGACCAGCTGGTTGTGCGTTCAGCGGCGGCGCTGGTGCCGGGCGATTGCCTCAGCCTCGAAGCGGGCGATCAGGTGCCCGCCGATTGCCGGCTGATCGACGCCCAGGAGCTGTACCTCGATCTGGCCTTGCTGACCGGAGAGTCGCTGCCGCTGGCGCGCCATGCCCGAGCGCTCAATCAGCCCCAACTGACGGCTCGCGAGCCAGCCAATCTGGTGCTGGCGGGCACATCGGTGGCCGCGGGCCATGGCACAGCGATCGTCTACGCCACCGGCGGCGATATCGAATTTGGCCATATGGCTCGCCTCTCGGCCCAGACCCGCCGTAGCCCCAGCACCCTAGAGCTGCAGGTGGCCCAGATTGTGCAGCGCATCAGCATCATCGCCCTGGCCCTGGGTGGTGTGATCTATGGGCTCAGCCGTGCCCTGGTGGGGATGGACAACCAGGGGAGCCTAATCTACTCCATCGGCATCATCGTTGCCAATGTTCCCGAGGGGTTGCTGCCCACCGTCACGCTGGCGCTGGCCATCAATGTGCAACGCATGGCCCAGCGCCAGGCGCTGGTGCGGCGCCTCTCGGCGGTCGAAACGCTGGGATCGCTGCGCGTGATCTGCAGCGACAAGACCGGCACCCTGACCGAGGGGCAGATGACGCTCGAGGAGATCTGGCTACCGCCCGACAGCGATGGCGCAAGCCGCGACGGGCAACAGCAACAGCAACAGCTGCTGCAGTGGGCCTGCCTGTGCACGAACGCGCGCCTCGAACACGAGTCGTCCAGCCATGAACCGTGGCGGGCGGTCGGCGACAGCACCGAAACCGCCCTGCTCAAGGCTGCGGATGCCGCAGGCCTCTCGCCGGCCGCCCTGCAACGGCAGCAACCCAGGCTGCACGAAGTGCCATTCGATTCGCACCGGCGCCGCATGAGCGTGGTGGTGGCCTCACAAACCAGCCCGCTGTTGATCAGCAAGGGAGCGCCGCGCGAACTCATCCGGCATTGCGCCATCGACGACGACGCACGGCCTGTGCTGTGGCAGGCGGCCGACCAGCTCGCCAGCCGCGGTCTGCGGGTGCTGGCCCTGGCGATCCGGCCACTCGAGCACGCCTGGCGATCGCTGAGCAGCGAGGAGCTGGAGCAACAGCTTCGCTTCGTCGGACTGGTGGGGCTGATGGATCCCCCACGGGCCGAGGTCCCTGCCGCCATCGCCGCCTGTCACCAGGCCGGCATCAAGGTGACGATGGTGACGGGTGATTCGGGTCTGACGGCCCAGGCAATCGCCCAGCAGATCGGCCTGCTCGATCCCAGCGTCGCGGCCACCGGGGGCTGGGATCCGGATCCGGTGCGGGTGATCGAAGGCGAGGCCCTGGCCAACCTGAGCGATGTGCAACTGCGTCAGTTGCTGCGGTTCCGGCGACGGTTGGTGTTTGCCCGCATGGCGCCCGAGCAGAAGCTACGCCTGGTGCAGTCCTACCGCAGCATCGGTGAGGTGGTGGCCGTGACCGGCGATGGCGTCAACGACGGACCAGCCCTGCGGGCTGCCGATGTGGGCATCGCCATGGGCCGCAGCGGCACTGACGTGGCCCGTGAAGCCGCCGACATCGTGCTGCTCGATGACAACTTTGCCACCATCGCCACCGCGGTGCGCCATGGCCGCGGCGTGGTGGCCAACATCGGCCGCTTCATCACCTACGTGGGGCCTCCTGAGAAAGTGAATTCGGAGTCAACCCCAACAAAAAGGAGACCTGCTAGCTTGCAGGTCGATCATCACGCTGCAGCCATCTGAGGCTTCGGTGGCACAGTTCGAATACTCCGACCTCCCTCAGTGCTCAGGAGAAGGCGTAGTAAGACCGTAAAAAAGACAAAAAGAAGCTCCAGCAGCTTCTCGAGGTTCATCACTTGAACATT
>VGQR01000354.1 GCA_016882345.1 Cyanobacteria bacterium K_DeepCast_35m_m2_023 | reverse complement strand
CAACTGCAGCAAACAACAGATTCAGATTGTGATGGATGGCAAGGCCGGCCCCTGGTTGAACGTGGATCGCGGGTCAGTCGACGAGGTGAAGTTTCCCAAGATTTGCCACAAGCACTGAACAAGGGGCTTGATCATTCCCGCCTGTTGCGGCATCGCTGCGAGCAGTAGATGACCGCATCCCACACGTCGGCCCATTTTTTGCGCCACTGAAACGGGCGTTTGCAGACCGGGCAGATCTTGCTCGGCCTAAGGCTGGGAGGACGACCCCGTTTGCTGGGGTTCCCCTCCTGGCTCAGACCCCGTTGGCGTCCCATCAGGACGGGCTCAGACCGGGCGAACCGGACGTTTGTCGATCACCTTGTCGATCAGGCCGTACTCCACAGCCTCGGCTGGAGACATGAAGAAGTCACGATCGGTATCTTCCTCAATGCGTGGCAGGGGCTGACCGGTGCGCTCGGACAGCTCGTGATTGAGCTTTTTCTTGAGGTAAAGAATCTCGTCGGCCTGGATGCGGATGTCGCTGGCCTGACCACGGGCACCGCCGAGGGGCTGGTGAATCATGATGCGCGAATGGGTCAGGCTGCTGCGTTTGCCCTTGGCACCAGCGCACAACAGAAAGGCACCCATCGAGGCCGCCAGACCCACGCACACGGTTTGCACATCGGGCTTGATGTGTTGCATCGTGTCGAAGATGCCCAGTCCATCATAGACCGAACCACCCGGCGAGTTGATGTAGAGAAAGATGTCCTTGTCGGGGTCCTCAGCCTCGAGGAACAGCAACTGGGCAACGATCCGGTTGGCCGATTCGGACGTCACCGGCTCACCCAGAAAGACGATGCGCTCGCGCAGGAGGCGCGAATAAATGTCAAACGCTCGCTCGCCTCGACCCGATTCCTCGATGACGATGGGGATCGTGGTCACAGCAGGGCTTTCCAGATTGGTCAGATCCTACTGAGCCTAGAACGGTCGCGAAGGCGACGGCGCTAGGGTCAGCTGCATCTTTGGAACCCAGCGTGAGCGCCGCTCTCACCGTCGCCGACAGCAAGCGTGCCTTCCATCGCGCTTTTCCCCATGTGATCGGACCGCTGTACCGACGCATGGTGGACGAGCTCCTGGTGGAGCTCCATCTGCTGAGCCGTCAGCAGGGCTTTCAGGCCGACCCCCTGTTTGCCGTGGGCCTGGTGCAGGTGTTTGACGGGTTTGCCAAGGGATACCGCCCCGAAGCCCAGAAAGAACTCCTGTTTGCCGCGTTGTGTGGGGCCAGTGGCTTCGATCTGGGCCAGCTTCGCCAGCAGCACCAGGCTGCATTGGCGGCCATGGGGCACCACAGTGTCGATGCGGTCCAGCAGTGGATCGAGCAGCAGGGCACAGGTGCACCAGAACCATTGGCCCAGGCCCTTGCCAGCATCCAGCGCCCGGATTTTCACTATTCGCGCCTGATGGCCGTCGGGCTGATGGCCCTGCTGGAGCAGGCCCAGGGCGCCGATGCCATGGATCCAGCCGCCCTACGCGACTACGCCCACGATCTGGGGGCAGCGATGGGACTGCTGCGCGATCGCCTCGACAAAGACCTCAAGCTCTACGCCAGCAATCTGGAAAAGATGGCCCAGGCGGTGGAGCTGATGGAAGAGACCGTCGCCGCCGAAAAACGCAAGCGCGAGCGGCGCAGCGCCACCGCCACCGCCACCGCTGGCGAAGAAGACCCCGCTAACGAGAGCGAGTCAACATCAGGCGTCCCTTCAGCAGGCTGAGGGGCTGCTGGGCCCCATCGCTGGCCAGAACATCCAGCGCTTCAGCCTGACGCACCAAATCGGGAAACGCAGGCGGGAACAATCCCAGACGCTGCAGGGCCTGGGGCCTGGCCCGCAGTTGAAGGGGCTGATCTGGGGCAACAGCCATGGGGGCTGAGCCGCCATCAGGGGGCACGGGCCCCAAGAACAGCACCAAGTGCACTCCAGGTTCAACGCCTGTGCCCACGGGGGTCGTGGCTGGGCGCCAGAACCAGCCCCCCACCACCTGACCGCGATCGTTGCTCCAGGTCGACGCGGGCAGAAGGCCCTGGCCCAGCCGGGCGGTGCTGGCCTGCATCTGCGGTCCAGGCTGTTGCAATCCCTGTTGCAGCAGGGGGTCTCGCAGACCGCGCAGCACTGCGCCCCAGGCCTGGCGATCGCCGGCCCTGGGCTGCAGCTCGAGTTCAAGCGACGACTGGAACGAACCCTGGGGCTGTTCCCGCAGGCGCAGCACAAACGGCAGACGGCGCAGCAACGCCAGCTGCGGTTCGGCGATGCCATAGCGCGCTGCCAACGGGTCGCGCACCAACTGCCGGCTCAGCAAGCCCTGCAGCAGCACCTCGAGCGATGGCCCGCGCAGTTCAAGCAGCACAGCCCGTGGCAGGGGCCGTGACGACAGCGGCGGCAGCGGTCGCTGGGCCGGCGCGGCCAACAGGCCGCTGGAGGCGGCGGCTTCGCCTTCAACGTCAAGCTGTGAGCCGCGCACAGCCAGCGTCAGGCAGCCCTGTTGCAGGTGCTGCAGCAGGGGGGCCACAGGACCCGCCAGCACCCCCAGGCCGCCGCTGCTCCAGACGACGGTCTGGGGGCGGCGCAACTGCTGCAGGCAGCGCAGCTCCTGGCCCCGGGGCAGGCGGGCCGTTGGCCGCAGCCGATCGGCCAGCCACTGGCGCGACAGCGGATCGGCAGCAAACACAGCCAGGTCATCCACCAGCAGGGGCTGCTGGGCCAGGCGGGTGCGCGGTTGCTCGACCAGGCTGGCCGCGCTGACGACCAGGTAGGCACCGGCGTCGCCATGGGAGCCCCAGAACTGCCACCAGACCCCCGTCTGTCGCCTCCACAGCGGGGCGGCAGCAGGACCCAGGCGTTGTTGCCACAGACGCGGCAAGGGTCGGCCGGGCGCAGCAGCAAAGCTCTGCATCAGCTGGGCCTGGGCCAGAATCCGCCCCAGGCCTACCGCCTG
>VGQR01000353.1 GCA_016882345.1 Cyanobacteria bacterium K_DeepCast_35m_m2_023 | reverse complement strand
TCAACATGCCCGACGCGCCCTACGAGGCCGTCGTAGATGCCGCCCGCACCGCCTGCGCCCATGACTTCATCATGGCCCTCGCCGACGGCTACAACACCCGCGTCGGCGAGCGCGGTGGGGCCCTGTCGGGGGGGCAGAAGCAACGCATTGCCATCGCCCGCATGGTGCTGCAGAACCCCAATCTGGTGATCCTCGACGAGGCCACCTCGGCTCTCGACCCCACCACCGAATACCTGCTGCTCGAGCGCCTCAAGCAGCGCTTCGCCGGCCGCACCCTGCTGGTGGTCACCCACCGGGTGAGCACGCTCAAACAAGCCGACCGCATCCTGCTGATGGACGACGGGGTGGTCGTCGAAGACGGCAGCTGGAGCGAGCTCATCAACCGCGGCGGCGCCTTCGCCACCCTCGCCCAACAGCAACATCAGTCCCATGCCTGAGCCCAAGCGCCCGTCCAGCGACGACCTCGACGAGGCCCTGCGGCTCGAGAGCCGCCCCTCGCCGGTGCTGCCCCAGGTGTTGGCCGGCGCCCTGTCGCTGCTGACCCTGACGGCGATCGTCGCCGCCGTCGTCGTCCAGGTCGACCAGGTGGTGGCCGTGCCGGGCAAGCTGGTGACGCGCCGCAGCACCCAGGCCCTCACCACCCCCGAGCGCGGCGTGGTGACCACCGTGTTTGTCAAAGAGGGCCAGCGGGTCAACGCTGGCGATCCGCTGGTGGTGCTCGATCCACGCGTGCAGCGCAGCGACGTCACCGAGCTCAACCTGCAGCTGCAGGCCGAGGCGGCCCGTCAGGGCTCGGCCCTGGCCCAGGTGCGCGAGCGCATCACCAGCCTCGAGCGGCAGCTGCAGATCGACAAGCGCATCCTCGAGCCGTTGCAGCGGCTGGCCGCCCAGGGCGCCGGCCGCACCCTCGATGTGGTCGAAAAAGAGCGGGTGCTCGAGGGCACCCGCCGCGAACTGGCCGAAGCCCGCCGCCAGGCCCAGACCCTGGTGTTTGAGTCGCAGCGCAGCCAGGCCGAGCTGCGGGCATCGCTGGTGGGCGCCCGCTCCAAGCTGGATCTGGTCACCCTGCGCGCCCCCGTCGCCGGCACCGTGCTCGAGCTCAAGGCTCAGACCGGTCAGGTCGCCAGCGGCCAGACGCCGCTGCTGCAGCTCGTCCCGATCGACGAACTGCAGGCCGAGGTGTTTGCCCCCAACCGCGATTTGGCCTTCATCCGCCCTGGCCAGAGCGCCGAGATCGCCATCCAGGCCTACGACCCCTCGCTCTATGGCTACCTCGCCGCCCAAGTGCAAACCGTCAGCGAAGACGCCCTGCCCCCCAACAGCGAATACGACTATCCCCATTTCCCGATCCGTCTGACCTTGATGAGCCAGTCGCTCAAGGTGCGCGGTCAGCGCTTTGCCCTGCAGCCCGGCCTGGCGATCAACGCCAAGATCAAGCTGCAGCAGCGCACCGTGCTGCAGCTCCTGTTCAGCCGCTTCAACCAGAGCCTCGACGCTGTGCGCACCATGCGCTGAGCCCGGGGTTCAGCACCGCGGCACTGCCCCTGCCTCGTTGCTGCTGCACGATCGCCGATAATGCCGCTGTTGCTGCGGCTTGAGCCATGAACCCGGTCCGCGTGGGTGTCATCGGCATCGGCAACATGGGGTGGCACCACGCCCGCGTGCTGTCGCTGCTGCGCGACGCCCAGCTGGTCGGCGTGGCCGATCCCGACCAGGCCCGCGGCCAGCTGGCCACCGAGCAGTTCGGTTGCCGCTGGTTTGCCGACTACCGCGCCATGCTCGCCGAGGTCGAGGCCGTCTGCATCGCCGTGCCCACCCTGCTGCACCACCGGGTCGGCATGGCCTGCCTGCAGGCCGGCGTGCACGTGCTGATCGAAAAACCGATCGCCGCCAGCCAGGAGGAGGCCGCCGATCTGATCAACGCCGCCGAGAGCGGTGGCCGCCTGTTGCAGGTCGGCCACATCGAGCGCTTCAACCCGGCCTTCCGCGAGCTGGTCAAGGTGGTCGCCGGCGAAGAGGTCGTGGTGTTGGAGGCCCGTCGCCACAGCCCCAATGCCGACCGCGCCAACGACGTGTCGGTGGTGCTCGATCTGATGATTCACGACATCGATCTGGTGCTCGAGCTGGCCGCCTCACCGGTGGTGCGCCTGGCCGCCGCCGGTGGCCGCAGTGCCGAAGGCCCCATCGACTACGTCAACGCCACCCTGGGCTTTGCCAATGGGGTGGTGGCCAGCCTGACGGCCAGCAAGATGGCCCACCGCAAGATCAGGCGGCTGTACTGCCACTGCCGCAGCAGCCTGATGGAGACCGATTTCCTCAACCACAACCTGCGCATCCACCGCCGCTCGCACGAGTCGGTCAGCGCCGACCACGGCGAGCTGGTGTACCGCAACGACGGCTTCATCGAAGAGGTCAGCACCACCTCGATCGAGCCCCTCTATGCCGAGCTCGAGCACTTCTTGCGCTGCGTGCGCGGCCTCGAGACCCCGGCGGTCGATGGCCTGCAGGCCTCGCGGGCCCTGCAGCTGGCTGACCTGATCGAGCAGTGCGTCGAGCAGCCCAGCCTCTGCATGAGCCTCAATCAGCCGATCTAGCTCGTTAGCTCTCGGTGAGCTGGCGCAGCGCCTCGAGCTGCCAGCGGCGGCAGTCGGCCGGTGAGGCCCGGTAGAAGCTGTCCCAGGCTTCAGCCTTGTGCTGGCCGTAATCGGCCGGGGCGATCGCGGGGTGTTGCTGCTGCCAGCCCACCCGCACCGCATGGCCGATCACCACATCGAGGGCCAGGTCGTCGTCGAGGTAGACCTGCGGGTTGGCTGCCACAAAGGCGATCAGCGTCAGCAGCGCCTCGCAGCACAGCTGGCGGTATTCGGGCGCCTCGATCTTGCTGAGCAGGTGGTCCACCTGGCTGGCGAAGTTGCGCTCGCCCGGGGTTTTTTCGCTCAGCAGCGGTTTGCTTTCGAGCCGGTTGCGCCGCT
>VGQR01000352.1 GCA_016882345.1 Cyanobacteria bacterium K_DeepCast_35m_m2_023 | reverse complement strand
TGTTGGAGCGCGGACATCCACTCCTGGCGCTGCCGTTGGGCGCGGCGGCGCAGGCGCCGGTGGGTCTGGGCTGCCAGCGCGTGCAGCTGTTCGACCGTTAACAAACTGCTCGCACGCTGAACCAATTGGGCCAACCGGGTGTGCAGCGCATGACGAGCCGAAACAGTCATGGCCCGATAGCGATCGGGATACACCTCAACGGCGAGATGAAAAAAGGTCTGCTCGACAACCGATGGCAACTCTTGACGCAACACCTGCAAGTACAGCGCCCAGTTCCGATAGATCTCGGGGGTGTCAGCGGCCAGCTGGGCGCGCAGATCCGCCAGTTGACGGGCGGTCTCGCTGCGCGCCGATTGCGGCTCCAACGGGCTCAGGCGGTTTGCATGGCGGCAACTTCGGCCGCAAAGTCCGTCTGTTCGACCTCGATGCCTTCACCCAGCGTGTAACGGGTGAAACGACGCACCTGGATGTTTTCACCCAATTTGCCCGCCACTTGCTTGACGAGCTCCGAAACCGTCAGTGAGCTGTCCTTGATGTAGGGCTGTTCGAGCAGGGCCAACTCCTTGAGGCGCTTGCCGATGCGTCCTTCAACGATTTTTTCTTTCATCGCATCGGGTTTGCCGGCCAGATCGTCGCGACCCATCTCAATGGCTTTCTCTTTGGCAGCCACGTCAGCGGGGATCTGATCGACAGTGACGTATTCAACGTTGGGGCAAGCCGCGATCTGCATGGCAACGTTGCGCAGCAGCTTTTGGAAGGCTTCACCGCGGGCGACGAAGTCCGTCTCACAGTTGACCTCAACCAGGACGCCGACACGGGCGCCGGTGTGGATGTAACTGCCAATGGCGCCTTCGGCGGCGGTGCGGCCGGATTTCTTTTCAGCGCTGGCAATGCCCTTCTGCCGCAGCCACTCAATGGCCTTTTCGGTATCGCCGTTGGACTCGGACAGGGCTTTCTTGCAGTCCATCATGCCCGCGCCGGTCTTGTCGCGCAGGTCCTTGACGAGTTTGGCGGAGATCTCAGCCATGGCGTGTGAAGCGTGGGGGAAACGGGTTGGACACCTGTCCGAGCCGAACAGGTCATGGACCACGGGGTCGGGGGGCGAGCGATCAATCAACTCAGGCCCACCACCCGGCAGTTGGGGCTGAAGCGATCAGCCCCTGAATCAAGCGGAGCGATCAGCCCTCGTCGTCGCCATCCTGGACGTTGGCGCCGTGGCGCCCTTCGTTGATGGCATCGGCCAGGCGGCTCAGCACCAGCTGCACCGAGCGCACGGCGTCATCGTTGCAAGGGATGGGCACGTCGCAGAGATCGGGATCGCAATTGGTGTCGAGCATCGACACCAGGGGGATGTCGAGTTTGCGCGCTTCCAAAACGGCGTTGGTTTCGCGGCGCTGATCGACCAGGATCACCACGTCGGGAAGACGGCGCATGGTCTTGAGGCCACCCAGATACTTCTGAAGGCGCTCGAGCTCGCGACGCAGCACGGCGGCTTCCTTCTTGGGGCGCATGGCGATGGCACCCGAGGATTCCATGCGCTCAAGGTCCTTGAGACGGTCGATGCGGGCGCGCATCGTGGTCCAGTTGGTGAGCATGCCACCCAGCCAGCGCTGGTTGACATAGGCAGCACCGCAGCGGGTTGCTTCCTGGGCGATCACCTCGGAAGCCTGCTTCTTGGTGCCGACAAACAGGAAGCGCTTGCCGCTGCGGGCAGCACTGCGAACCCATTTGTAGGCGTTGTTCATGCAGACAGCGGTCTGCACAAGATCAATGATGTGGACACCATTGCGCGCGCAATAGATGTAGCGCGACATCTTGGGGTTCCAACGACGGGTCTGGTGCCCAAAGTGGGCGCCAGCTTCCATCATCTCGGCGAGAGTGACGACAGCCATGGTGTTGAGGGTTTCGGGTTTGCCTCCACCTGCCAGGGACTGCGGGAAGCCCGGGCCAGGGCCCAGAACTCGCTGCAGTCACCCGAAACGCGCAGGTGTGCGGTGTTGGATGAACCCTGCCAAGGTATCAAACGGTGCTGCGGACCTCGCTAAACAGGCTGTGAACGCCGATGCGGTTCAACGGCAGACGCAGCAGCTCCATCGCCACGGCGGCCTGACCGCGGTTGATCAACCAGCCAAGCAGCGGCCTGAGACTGCGTTCATTGAGCAGTCCCCCCAGGGTCAGCACATCCCACAGCAGGCGGTGCATCCAGGTGTACTGAATGATGAGCCGCACCCGGCGGCTGGGGTGCTTGCGGTAGAAGACCAGCCCCATTTTGGCTCGTTCACGCTCGACTTCGATCAGGCGGGGGATCTGCTCAAGGCTGAGGGGCGGATGCCAGTGGTATCCCACAGCCTGTGGGCAGCGAATCAGCCGCACCCCCAGCTGCCGCAGCCGCTCACCCAGCTCCAGGTCCTCCCAGCCATAGAGGCGAAAGGCGGTGTCAAACAGACCTGCCTGCAACAGCAGGTCCCGGTCGATGGCCACGTTGCCGGTGGCGAAGTAGGCCCCCGACCAGTCGCGCAACTTGTGTCGTTCGCGGGTCGGGTCGTCAAAGTCGGCCGTGTTGATCACCGACCCATAGGTGAAACAGCGGCGGTCGCCCTGGGACCCCCAGGCCTGTTCCAGGCTGCGGGCGTGGGAGAGCAAAAACGCATCGGTGACGACCAGGTCGCTGTCGATGAAGACGATCACATCGCCTCGTGCCGCCTCAACACCAAGATTGCGTCCCTCGGCCGGACCACCGTGGTCCTGACAGATCAGGCGCACATGGGGCAATTCAGCTGCCTGCTCGCGCACCCACTGAACCGTTGCATCCGTTGAACCATCGTCCACCAACACCACCTCGTAACCCTCGATCGGTTCGGCCAGCCGCTGTTGCTCGAGGGCCCGCAGACACTTCTGCAGGATCGGCAGGCGGTTGTAGGTGGGGATGACGACGCTGAGGAACATGGTCGTTAGGGCTCAAAAAAAAGGGAG
>VGQR01000351.1 GCA_016882345.1 Cyanobacteria bacterium K_DeepCast_35m_m2_023 | reverse complement strand
TCCTGGAGACCGAAGAGGGACAGGACCTGCTCGATGTGATCTGCATGCAGTTCCTGGCAGCTGGCGAGGCCCTGAAGCGACTGGAGAAGCTCCAACCCGGGCTGCTGACGGCGACGTTCCCGGACATCGACTGGAAGGGCGCCATGGGCTTCCGCGATGTGATCGCTCACCAGTACTTCGATCTCGACGCCGAACAAGTGCTGCTGATCTGCCAGGAGGCGTTGCCTGGCGTTCTGGAAGCCATCCGCAGGCTGGAAGCCAGCATCAAGGAGAGCCCCTAGCCATGGCCACCTCCGCTGAGATCCGCCAGCAGCTCGTTGCCGCCCTGCGCAGCGACCTGATCGGCCCCGGCTGGGACGACACGGCCCGGCGCCATGAACAGCTCAGCCAGCCCCCATCGGTCTGGTACACAACCGGCTTCCTGGTGCCCCACGTGTTCCAGCAGGAGGCAGGGCGACCACCGGAAACTGGCTCCAACTCCTACGCCGATCAGGGTGGCGAAGACCCCAGCAACGACGCCGCTAACCGCCTGGAGAAGAAGGAGCGCGATGAAGACGCCAGCGACTCGCTCGATCAGGCCAACACCCGCCGCACCTGGTTCCCCTCCTCCCTGGGGATGAGCTTCATCCTGGTGCGGGGCTCCACGCTGGAAGCCACCGTGAGCTGGGGCGACTACAGCCCGCCCTCCGAAGGCGATCCCCAGAAGGTGTGGGTGCGCACGCCGATGCGGGTGCCGAAGACGTTCACCATCGATCGGCCCGGCAGCAGCCCCGACATCCCGCTGGAAGCCAACCCCGAAGGCCTCTGCCTGCGCTGGATCGCCCGGCCCGCCCCGAAGAAGCTCGGCTACCCCGGCGATCAGCTGTCGGTGTCGCTGTTCCTGCTCAACAAGCGCGACAGCACCAGCAACCAGGTGCGACATCGCGATCCCCACAGCGCCTTCCAGGCCGAGCTGCAGCTGCACTGCCCCCAGGGGTTCCCGCCCCGTCGCGATGCGCTGCAGAACGCCTCCAGCCAGGACAGCGATGAAGCCCTTGCCGCGCTGCAGTACCGGCGCGACCTCTGCTTCGCCACGGGGCACAACGTGGCGGTGATCGCCGCTGGCGTGGATGCGGAGCAGCCGGAGCGCGCCTTCACCCTCACCACCACCTGGTTGCCCACAGCGGAGGTGATGCGGGTGCTGCCCGAGCCACCGGCCACCGCCGCCAATGTGCCGATGGGCATGGAAGCCCTGGCGGATCTGGCCCAGAGCGAGCAGATCATCAGCAGGCTGCTGCCGATGGTGACGGCCTACCGCGGCTGGATCACCCAACAACCGAAGCACCCGATCAGCGAGAAGGAGCAGAACGAAACGGCGAAGCAGCTCCGCGCCCAGGCGGAGGAGTGCGCGAAACGCATCGAGGCCGGCATCCAGCTGCTGAGCGATCCGCTGGTGCGCGAAGCCTTCCGCACCATGAACGTGGTGATGGCGAAGGCCCAGCGCCAGCGCTCCGCCTTCAGCGCGAAGGTGCCGCCGGAGCAGATCGGCAAGGTCAACAACACCCGAGCGCCCGGCTGGCGCTTCTTCCAGCTGGCCTTCGTGCTGATGAACCTGCCCGGGCTGGCCCAGCCCGACTCCGAGCAGGGGCGCATCGATCGCGACACGGTGGAGCTGCTGTTCTTCCCCACCGGTGGCGGCAAGACCGAGGCCTACCTGGGCCTGGCGGCCTTCACCCTGGTGCACCGGCGTCTGGCCCATCCCGGCATCGAATCCGCCGGCGTGACGGTGCTCATGCGCTACACGCTGCGGCTGCTCACCCTTGATCAGCTGGGCCGCGCCGCCACATTGATCTGCGCGCTGGAGCTGGAGCGCCTGGAGCGGGCCCGCTCCGGTGCGGGCCATCAGCTCGGCGACTGGCCCTTCGAGATCGGCATGTGGGTGGGTAAGGCCGCCACGCCGAACAACCTGGGCGGGCCCGGCGACAGCGATCAGAAGTCCACCCACGCCCTGCTCACCCGCTGGAAAGCCGGTAAGAGCGACCGCCCGATCCCGATCGAAACCTGCCCCTGGTGCAACCGGCCGCTGCAACCCGATGGCTTCCACCTGCTGCCGCCTCGCAGCCCCGATCGCCTCGAGATCTTCTGCCGTGAACCGCGGCAACCCGAGATGCGAGAAGCCTTCGCCCACATGGGCCCCTGCTCGTTCCAGAAGGGCGTGCCCTTGCCGGTGCTCGCCGTCGACGAGCAGATCTACCGGCGGCTGCCCTGCTTCCTGATCTCCACGATCGACAAGTTCGCCGCCCTGCCCTGGCTGGGGAAGACGTCCTCCTTGTTCGGCAACGTCAGTCACTATGTGCTGCCCGGTGGCGGTGGCGTAGCCGGCTTCTGGGGGCCGGCCGAGAAGGCCGCTGGCCTGAAGATTCCTCAGGGGCGGCTGCTGCCACCAGAGCTGGTGATCCAGGACGAACTGCACCTGATCAGCGGACCGCTGGGCACACTGGCCGGCCTCTACGAGACCGTGATCGAACACCTGATGCGGCCCACGCCGACATCACCGCCACCGAAGATCGTCGCCTCCACCGCCACGGTGCGCCGCGCCGAGGCCCAGATCAAGGCGCTGTTCGGGCGCGCCCAGGCCCGGGTGTTCCCCCCGCCAGGCCCGGAGCGGGACGACAACTTCTTCTCGCGCACCGTGCCGGATCCGAACCAGGCCCGGCTCTACGTGGGCCTCTCGGCACCGGGGCGGAACCTCAAGGGTGTGCTGCTGCGCAGCTACCTCGGCCTGATGGCCGCGGCCCAGAAGGCCTGGGATGAGCACAAGGCCATGGGATCCCGCAACCCGGCCGACCCCTACATGACCCTGCTGGGCTACTTCTCCAACCTCAAGGAGCTGGGCGTCACCCGCAGCATCCTGGAAGACGAGCTCGGCGCCCAGCTGGAGGAGTTCCACAAGAACCGGGCCCTGCCGATGGAGGGGGTGGAGAACCCCTTCGCCA
>VGQR01000350.1 GCA_016882345.1 Cyanobacteria bacterium K_DeepCast_35m_m2_023 | reverse complement strand
CAAGGCCACCCATGACCTCGACGACGATGTCAACCGCCGGATCGTCGACCACCGCTTCGGCATCGCTGGTCAGCAGCGACGGGTCTAGCTGCAGCGGCCGCGCTCGCTGCAGGTCGCGCACCGCGACCCGTCTGAGGGCCAGATCGGCCACCAATGGATGGCGCCCCTGGGGTGTGGCCAGGATCTGGGCCACACCAGCCCCCACCGTGCCAAGGCCAAGCAAGCCGATGCCGATGGTCATACAACGGGGGCAGAATTGAAATCGATCCTAGAAATCCCCAGGTCCGCCCACTGCCGCAAGCCGCGCTGATTCATCGCTCTGCCCCAGCCAGCCCCTGGGCCTGGGCCTGCATGGTCTTGAAGATGTTGATGAAGCCGTTGGCCCGCGAGGGGGTGAGACTGGACTGGAGCCCTGTCTTGGCGATGAATGCGGGGTCGATCGCAGCCGCCTGATCAGGCGTGAGACCCTCAAGCCCCTTGATCAGCAAGGCGAGCAAACCCTTGGTGATGGCCGCATCCGAATCGCCCTGCCAGTGCAGTTTGCCGTCGACCAGCTGACCTACCACATACACCTGGGAGACGCAGCCCTTGACTTTGAATACCTCCTGACGACAGTCGTCCGGCAACGGATCGAGAGCCTTGGCCAACCACAGCACGTACTCGTAGCGGCGCTTGGGATCGGCGGTGCCCGCCAGCCGCTCGACGATCGCATCGAGAGCGCTGCTACCGGTCGATGGGCTCATCGGTCCTGCCGGGGGGGTCTCAGGGCCACGGCGCCCACGAGCATCAGACCAGCTCCTGCCCATGCAAACCAGGGCTTGACAGGCGATGGCGTCAACGACATTGGCGCTGCTGGCGCTGGTGCAGGCAACTCGACGTAGTCGCGATGACCCGAACCCTGGTCGATGCGCACCTCCCAGTCGGGAGCCTGGGCCAGCACGGCGCTGGCAGGACGCTGAAACACCAGCTGGCCGGTGCGGTCGGTCTGCCCCAGGGGAATCGGCTGCTGAGCGGGGGCGACCAAGGCCACCGCAGCACCGGCCGCAGGCTCGCCACTGCTGAACTGGCTGTGCAGAACCAGGGTGTGGCCATGACCTGGCAGGGGCTCGAGGCTGGATTCGAGCGCATGAGCCCGAGCTGATCCGGGAGCCAGGGCCAGCACTAGGGCAGCCACTCCCAGAGCGGTCAGTCCAAGGGACTTGGTCACGTCAGTGCTCAGGATGCTTTCCAACGGCTGGCGGGTGCCTTGCCAGCCTGAACCATCTGCACCATCGAGGTCACCATCATCGAGAGGGCCGCGTTGGTTTCACCACGGCTTTGCAGCTCGGCGGCCAACACACGCTCAGCTGCTGTCAACGAAGGCCGTTCGGCATCAAGCGCAGGGCGCACAGTCACAGACCAACCAACAGTCATCGTTCAATCCTGACAAACCAAACAGCAGAGCGGCGCTGGTGTGAAGCCATTGTCAAATCAGTGGATGCTGAGTCGGCGAGGGGCCGATCCACTGGCAGCCGTTCTCATCGAGCCAACCAGCAAATGGCACATCCCACGGGTCGCAGGGAAGCCGATCACAAACACAGGCAGCCGGCAGCACAGCCACAGCGGGCACGCGCTGCCACTGGGGATCGGCGCGCAAACGGTCGTACCAGCCGCCGCCGTAGCCGAGCCGCACACCGCGCCGATCGATCGCCAGGGCCGGAACCAGCAACAGGGCCAGTTGCCCGGGCTGCAGATCAGGGCTGCTGGCCGTCGGCGCCGCAATGCCGCACTCATCGGGGGTCAGCTCCATGCCGGGCTGCCAGGCGCGATACACGAGCCGCCCTGCTGCCACGGCCGGCAGGGCCAGGGGCCAACCTGACGCGTTCAGCCATGGACGCAGGTCGGGCTCGCCGGGCAGGGGCCAGGTGAGGCCCAGATGCCGTTCCGGAGACGTCGCCTGCAGCAGCAGTGCTGTCAGCAGGCTTGCCCCACCACGATCCAGCCGCTGCTGCAGCTTGGGCAGCTGCTGGACCCGCAGGCGCCTGAAGTGCCTGCGCAATTCTGTTTTGTGAGCAGTCACACCAGCGATCGCGCACAGCATTGACGTGCCAGACACTCTGTTCAACAGACCATGTCATGTTAACCAGACCATGTCATCAGCCAACTGCAATTGTGGGCGCTAGGGCAGGCATGCTTTGCGCTCTGCCGCAGCAGCAGAAACATCACCCAACTGGCGTGCCATGTTGAAATCGGCACAGGCGCCAGTTTTGTCATTCAGATCCCATTTGGCGAGGCCGCGAGAGTAATAGGCGGGTGCCAATTTGGGATTGATCGCGATGACTTGGTTGAAATCGGCAATGGCGCCACGCTTGTCACCAAGCGCCGCTTTGGCCACGCCACGGGCAAAGAGGGGTGAATAGTCAACGGAACTCACACCACCGGGTTGCTGCTGTGGCGGTTTTGGTTGTGGTTTTGGTTGTGGTTTTGGAGGCTCGGCTTTCGTGGGTTCGGGCTTGGGCTGATCCGGTTGTTGGCGCTCCGGCGGTGGAGCGGGTTGCGCCGATGGCACGTCGGCCTTGGGGGGCTTGACCACATCGGCAGGCGGCAGCGGTTTCTTGGCGGATTGATCGGGCTTGCTGGGTTTGGGTTGCGTTCGCTTGTCAGGCCAAAGCTCCCATTGGACCTGCAGATCGAGGCCACCGGATGAAGCGGGGCCTGGTTTGGATGTGCCGGGCCCCGCCTGAGCTTGCCCGCCCGTTGCTTGTGAGGGTTTGGACGATTGGGGCGGTTCTGACTTCACACCTGGGCCAGGGGCAGGTGCTGGTGCCGCCCCAATCGAAGCATCAGGCGCAACACGCTGACTGGGGACGATCTGGGCATCCAGCCGGGTGGAATCACACAAGGGCACCTCGAATAATCGGAATTTGCCGGCAATCAGAGGACATTAAAAATGCCGCTCGAAAAGCGGTGAATGATGCACAGATGCATCCTATTTCATTTGATTGGCAG
>VGQR01000349.1 GCA_016882345.1 Cyanobacteria bacterium K_DeepCast_35m_m2_023 | reverse complement strand
CCTGCGCGGCCTGGGCTGCATGGAGCATCGCGGCGGTTGTGGCGGCGATGGCGATTCGGGCGACGGCGCCGGTGTGCTGTGTGCCATCCCCTGGACCTACCTCGAGGCGGTCTGGCCTGCAGCGGCTGCAGCGGTGGGCCGTCTGCGGGGTCTGGCCACGGTCTTTTTGCCGGTCGATGCCGAGCGCCGCCAGCAAGCCAGAGCCTTCTGCGAACACGAGGCTGCCCATCTGGGGCTGACCAGCCTCGGCTGGCGCGAGGTGCCGGTCGATGCGGCGGTGCTTGGGCCCATGGCCCGCGACACCGCACCGGTGATTGAGCACTGGCTGCTGCAGCCCGCCGCGGGCACCGATGCCGACGCCCTGGAAGCGTTGCTGTTCCGCCTGCGGCGTCGTGCCGTCGACCGGACCCGCGCCGCCTGGGGCCAGGCCACCGGTGATCTGTATTTCGCCTCGATCAGCTGCCGCACCGTTGTCTACAAGGGCATGGTGCGTTCGGAAATTCTGTCCAGGTTCTACGGGGATCTGCGCGACGAGCGCTTTGCGGTCAGCTTTGCCGTCTACCACCGCCGCTTCAGCACCAACACCCTGCCCCGTTGGCCCCTGGCCCAGCCGATGCGCCTGCTGGGGCACAACGGTGAGATCAACACCCTGCTCGGCAACATCAACTGGGCCAGCGCCGCCGAGGCCAACCTCGAAGAGGTGTGGGGCGATGCTGCCGGCGACCTGCGGCCGCTGGTCAATCCCGCCTTCAGCGATTCAGCGAACCTCGACGCGACCCTCGAGCTGCTGGTGCGCAGCGGCCGGCCGATCACCGACAGCCTGCTGACCCTGGTGCCAGAGGCGTTCCGGGATCAGCCCGAACTCGAGGATCGCCCGGAGATCCGGGCAATGTATGATTACAATGCCTGTCTGCAGGAGCCTTGGGATGGCCCTGCCCTGCTGGTGTTTGCCGATGGTCATTACGTCGGCGCCACCCTCGATCGCAATGGCCTGAGGCCGGCCCGTTACTGCATCACCAGCGATGGCTATGTGGTGATGGGCTCGGAGACCGGTGTGGTCGACCTCGAAGACAGTCGCATCGTCGAAAAAGGTCGCCTTGGCCCCGGTCAGATGCTGGCCGTCGATCTCGATCGCGGCACCCTGCTGCGCAATTGGGAGGTCAAGGCCGAAGCCGCCAGTCGACATCCCTATGGCGATTGGCTGGCGCAGCTGCGCCACAGCCAGAGCGCCCAGCCCTGGGAGCAGCAGCGCCGACTGGGTGATTTCGAGCTCCTGCAATTGCAGACTGCCTCGGGCTTCAGCGCCGA
Source organism: Cyanobacteria bacterium K_DeepCast_35m_m2_023 (assembly GCA_016882345.1). The sequence continues at coordinate 1,685 of VGQR01000349.1, read as the reverse complement.
GGACCTCGAGCTGGTGATCGAGGACATGGCCGGCGCCGGCAAGGAGCCCACCTACTGCATGGGGGACGACATTCCGCTGGCGGTGCTGTCCGAGAAACCCCATCTGCTCTACGACTACTTCAAGCAGCGCTTCGCCCAGGTCACCAATCCCCCAATTGACCCGCTGCGCGAAAAGCTGGTGATGAGCCTGGAGATGCACCTGGGGGTGCGCGGTTCAGCCCTCAAGCCCGAGCCTGGTGCCAAGGCGGTTCTGCACCTGGCCAGCCCCGTGCTCAACGAGGCCGAACTGGCGGGTTTGGGTCGCCATGGTCTGTCTGTGGCCACTCTGTCGAGCCTGATGCCCCTGGTGGATGGCCCCGGCTGCCTCGAAGCAGCGGTGCGGCGGCTTTGCCGTGAGGCTGAGGCGGCCGTGCGCGCAGGCGTCGCCATTGTTGTGCTGAGCGATCGCCTCGGGCTCGAAGGCCAGAGCGGCGGCATCAACGCCACCACCGCTGCCCTGCCACCGTTGCTGGCCGTTGGTGCGGTTCATCACCACCTGCTGAAGACCGGTCTGCGCCTGCAGGCCTCGATCGTGGTCGAGACCGCCCAGTGCTGGAGCACCCACCACCTGGCCTGCCTGATCGGCTACGGCGCCAGTGCGGTCTGCCCCTGGCTGGCCTGGGAGACCACCCGCCATTGGCTGGCCCACCCCCGCACCCAGAAACTGATCGAGACCGGCAAGCTGCCGGCCCTGAGCCTGGAGACAGCTCAGGCCAACGTGCGCCAGGCCCTGGAAGACGGCCTACGCAAGATCCTCTCCAAGATCGGCATCTCGCTGTTGGCCAGCTACCACGGCGCCCAGATCTTCGAAGCGATCGGCATCGGCTCCGACCTGATCAGCCTGGCCTTCAAGGGCACCACCAGCCGGGTGGCCGGCCTGAGCCTCAATGAGCTGGCCAGCGAGACCCTGGCGATCCACGCCAAGGCGTATCCCGAGCTCAACCGCAGCAAGCTCGAGTTCCTGGGCTTTGTGCAGTACCGCAGCGGCGGCGAGTACCACCTCAACAGCCCCGAGATGGCCAAGGCCCTGCATGCGGCCGTTAAGGCCGGGCCGGGTTACGACCACTTCAACACCTACCGCACCCTGCTTGAGAACCGTCCGGTCACGGCCTTGCGCGACCTGCTCGAACTCAAGCCGGCACCCTCGCCCCTGCCGATCGATCAGGTAGAGAGCGTCGAGAGCATCTGCAGCCGCTTCTGCACCGGTGGCATGAGCCTGGGGGCCCTCTCGCGCGAGGCCCACGAGGTGCTGGCGGTGGCGATGAACCGCATCGGCGGCAAGAGCAACAGCGGCGAGGGCGGTGAAGACCCGGCCCGTTTCAAGCCGCTTGTCGATGTCGACGGCGACGGCCACTCGGCCACCCTGCCCACCATCAACGGCCTTCGCAACGGCGACACGGCCTGCTCGGCGATCAAGCAGATCGCCTCGGGGCGCTTTGGCGTCACCCCTGAGTACCTGCGCAGCGGCCGCCAGCTCGAGATCAAGGTGGCCCAGGGTGCCAAGCCCGGCGAGGGCGGTCAGCTGCCCGGCCCCAAGGTCGACCCGTACATCGCCTGGTTGCGCAACAGCAAGCCCGGTGTGGGCCTGATCTCACCGCCGCCGCACCACGACATCTATTCGATCGAGGATCTGGCCCAGCTGATCC